>DATHIJ010000121.1:0-12716 GCA_035489975.1 Propionibacteriaceae bacterium
CGGTAGAGCGCATCTGCACAATGCTCACCGCACGTGAGGAAGCCCGGCCCGCGGACGTGCTCACCCACAACATCTTGTCGGCACGGGGAAAGACCATCCGGCCGAAGACGCTCAATCAGAAGCGGTACGTCGACGCCATTGACAAGCACACGGTGGTCTTCAGCATTGGCCCTGCTGGAACCGGAAAGACCTACCTGGCGGTCGCGAAGGCTGTTCGCGCTCTGCAGGACAAGCAGGTCAACCGGATCATCTTGACCCGCCCTGCGGTGGAGGCCGGGGAGCACCTGGGTTTTCTCCCGGGCACGCTGAGCGACAAGATCGACCCCTACCTGCGCCCGCTCTATGACGCGTTGCACGACATGCTCGATCCAGATTCGATCCCGCGACTGCTCACCGCAGGCACGATCGAAGTTGCACCGCTGGCCTATATGCGCGGCCGTACGCTGAACGACGCCTTCATCATCCTGGATGAGGCACAGAACACCTCGATGGAACAGATGAAGATGTTCCTGACCCGTCTGGGATTTGCTTCCAAGATGGTGGTCACCGGCGACATCACGCAGGTTGACCTGCCTGGCGGCACGCGCAGTGGCCTGCGGGTGGTGCGGGGCATCCTCGACAAGGTCGACGACATCGCGTTCTGCAACCTGACCAATCATGATGTGGTGCGGCACAAGCTGGTCGGCAGGATCGTCGCGGCGTACGACAAATTCGAAGCGAATCACACCGAGTCTTCGCGGGCCGAGCACACCGTACCCGCACCGCCGCTGCGTCCGGGTCGCTAGTCGGCCCGGTTGGGAGCTCGGATATGAGCATCGACATCAGCAACGAGTCCGGAATCGAGGTTGATAATGCGGCTCTGGTCCGCCTCGCGACGTTTGCCCTTGACCAGCTCAGGATCCATCCATTGGCCGAACTCTCGATCTTGCTCGTAGACGAAGGCACGATGAGCGCTTACCACGAGAAGTATCTCGGCGAGCCTGGGCCCACTGACGTGCTGAGCTTCCCGATGGATGAGCTGCGCCCACCGACGGATGGCGAGGAGCCTCCGCTGGGTCTGCTCGGCGACATCGTGCTGTGCCCTGTGGTCGCGGACCGGCAGGCCCACGAGCAGGGACGCTCCACTGGCGAGGAGGCAGAGTACCTGCTTGTGCATGGGTTGTTGCACCTGCTTGGATACGACCACGCAGAGCTGGAGGAGCGTGCGGAGATGTTCGGTCTCACAGACAAGATCATCTCGGCGTGGACAGCGCAGCGTCCGGATCGTCCCAGGGGTTCGTGATGACCCAGGCCTACTGGCTCCAACTCGCTATCGCCTTCGTGCTGATGATCTTCGCGGGGTTGACCGCGGCAGCGGAGGCGGCTCTGTCGTCGTTCTCCAAGGCCCGCGCGAACCGGCTGCTGGAAGAGGGCATGCCCGGTGCACAACGCGTCCGCAGGATCGTCGACGACCCACCGCAATACCTGAACACGCTCCTCTTTCTGCGAAGCATGATCGAGATCTCGGCGATCATTCTGGTCGCCAATGTGATCTTCGGGCTGATTCCGAAGACGTGGCAGGCCGGCGCAGTCACTTCCGGGATCATGATCATCGTCTCCTATATCGCGTGGGGAGTAGCGCCACGGACATTGGGCCGTCAGCACGCGGACCGCGTCGCATGCGCGGCTGCAGGACCGATCGTTGCCATCACCACGGTGCTCGGTCCATTTCCCCGACTGCTGATCTTGATCGGGAATGCGCTCACCCCTGGCAAGGGTTTCAGCGAGGGGCCGTTCGCTACTGAGGCTGAGCTGCGTGAGCTGGTCGACCTGGCCGAGGCCAGCGAGGTGATCGAGTCCGGCGAGCGGAAGATGATTCACTCGGTCTTCGACCTGGGCGACACGATTGCCCGCGAGGTGATGGTGCCGCGCACCGACATGGTGTTCATCGAGGAGTACAAGACTTTGCGGCAGGCCGTCTCGCTGGCACTGCGGTCCGGCTTCAGCCGGATCCCGGTCATCCGCGACGGGATCGACGACGTGGTAGGGGTGCTGTACCTCAAGGACGTCATCAGACGGATCTACGACAAGCCGGACGCGCAGTCCGCAGAGCGGGTCGGGCCCATGATGCGGAGGCCGCTCTTCTGCCCGGACTCCAAACCGGTGGACGAATTGCTGCAAGAGATGCAGGCCAAGCGGGTGCATCTGGTGATGGTGGTAGATGAGTTTGGTGGTACGGCAGGAATGGTCACGATCGAGGACATCCTCGAGGAGATCGTCGGTGAGATCACCGACGAGTACGACGAAGAAAACACCAACATCACTCAATTGGGGGAGGGACGCTACCGAGTCTCATCACGGCTGCCGGTCGACGAGCTTGGTGATCTCTTCGGTCTGGAGCTCGAGGACGAAGATGTGGAAACGGTCGGCGGGTTGATGGCCAAGCACCTCAACAAGGTGCCCATCGCTGGCTCGGTGGTCAAGTACGACGGACTCGAGCTGGTCGCCGAGCGGTCGGCCGGCCGCCGGCACAAGATTGGGACCGTGATCGTCACCAGGATCTCCTCGGTGGAATCCGAGGCGGACGCCCGAGCGGAGGCGGCTACGCAGATAGTCTCCGAGCAGGCACACGCATCGTGAGTGGTATCGCAGTCGAAGAGTCCCTCATTCCTGAAGACCCAGAGGACCTGAAGCTCATCACGTTGGCGCGGGCGGCGATGGTGCGTACCGGGGGGTATCAGGGCGCTTGCGTGCGGGACACTGATGGGCGCGCGTACGCGGCTGCCAGCGTCCGCTTGGAACATCTGAAGCTGTCTGCCATCTCTGTCGCCGTGGCAATGGCCGTCTCATCTGGGGCCCCGGGCCTTGAGGGCGCTGCTGTTGTCGGCGCGGAGGAGCCGAGCTCAACAGACCTCGAGATTCTCCGCGATCTGTCCCCGGACGAGGTGACGGTGTGGTGGGCCGATCGCAGCGGCACGGTTCGATCAGCGATCGAGCTGCGATGACCTCTGAGACGACTCGGGCGCAGGTTTCGCGGAGTTTTCGTTCTGGTTTCGCATGCTTCGTCGGCCGTCCCAACGCAGGCAAGTCCACGCTGACCAACGCACTGGTCGGCCAGAAGATCGTTATCGAGTCCTCGAAACCACAGACGACTCGGCATGCCGTGCGCGGGATTGTGCGTCGGGCAGATGCCCAGCTGGTGTTGATCGACACCCCGGGTTTGCATAAGCCGAGAACTCTGCTGGGTGAGCGGCTCAACGATGTGGTCCGGGCTACCTGGTCACAGGTTGATGTAGTAGGTGTGTGCCTCCCGGCCGATCAGCGCATCGGTCCCGGTGATCGGTACCTCGTCGGTGAGCTCGCTGCACTGCCGAGGAGGCCGAGTCTGGTGGCAATTGCGACGAAGTCCGACCTCGCCTCACCCGAGCGGATGGCGGAGCATCTGGCGAACATTGGTGCACTGGAGGCCAAGATCGACATCGACTGGGCGGCGATCATCCCAGTTTCGGCTACTCAGGGTTTCCAGCTGGATGTGCTGACCGAGGCTCTCATCAGCCTGCTCCCTGAGGGTCCTCCGCTGTATCCCGACGGTGAGATCACGGACGAACCGGAGGAGGCACTGATCGCCGAGCTGATCCGGGAGGCCGCATTGGAGGGTGTGCACGACGAGCTGCCACACTCGATCACGGTCACGGTGGAGGAGATGGGACTCCGTGAAGGGCGACCGGTAGACCAGCCGTTGCTCGATATCTATGCCTCCATGATCGTCGAGCGAGACTCACAGAAGGGCATTGTGATCGGCCACCGTGGCAGCCGGTTGCGGGACATCGGCGCTGCTGCGCGGCACCAGATCGAGGCCATTCTCGGAACCCCGGTCTACCTCGATCTGCGGGTGAAGGTTCTCAAGGAGTGGCAGCGCGACGCCAAGCAGTTGAACCGGCTGGGCTTCTAGCTCTGTCTTATCTGGCTGTTCCCCGGGTGATGCGGCCATGCGATCATGAACCAAGACCTTGCCTGTCCCAGCTCAACGGGGAGCATGTCGCTCGACCGTGGGCTCGCTGGAAGCTGCGAGCGTCGGGAATCGCGCTCCGACGCACGGAGGAGGAGTGAGCAGAGGCGTCTTTACTCTGCGAGCGACGACGACGGCGGCGGATTGAAAGCGCGATGCGCGAGCAGCTAAAGAACAGAGAGGATTCGCCGCCCATGGTCCCTCATCCGCTTGATCCGCTTTCCCCGACCGAGTTTCAGAGCACAGCGGCGATCCTGCGGCGAGACCAGGGTGTCACCGACTCCTGGCGTTTCGCATCGATCGAGCTCAAGGAGCCGGCAAAAGCTGACGTCAAGGCGTGGAGCTCGGGCGACGCAGTGCCAAGGCGGTCGCTTTCGGTTCTGTGGGATCGGCAGACCAACCAGACGTACGAGGCGGTGGTGGACCTCGTCGGTGATCGGGTTGACTCATGGACCCACCGGCCGGGGGTGTGTCCCAACTTCACCCTCGACGAGTATCACGACGTCGACCATGCCCTTCATGAGCACTCAGAAGTGCTTGCCCGACTCGCGGCGCGGGGCATAACCGATCCGTCGCTGGTGCTCTTCGATGTTTGGACATACGGCAAGGCCATGATGCCTGAGCAGTGGCGCGATCGCCGGCTCGGCTGGTGCGACCTGTGGATGCGCGAAACGCCTGAGGGAAATCCGTACGCACATCCGATCTCCGGCCTCAAGATCATTGTCGACGTGAATACCCTCGAGGTGCTCGAGATCGAAGATCACCACGACTACGGTCTGCCGAAGGTCGATGGCGAATACGATCCGCGGGTGCGCGGCACCCAGGAGCGCACCGACCTCAAGCCGCTGGATATCAGCCAACCAGACGGAATCTCCTTAAGCGTCGATGGCAACGAGTTGCGGTGGCAGAACTGGTCAATGCGGCTGGGATTCAACTACCGCGAAGGTCCGGTGATCTACCAGGTCGCCTTCGACGATCAGGGCACCAAAAGAGACATTGCATACCGGATGTCGTTCGCAGAGATGGTGGTGCCATACCGAGATCCGGGCTTTGACCACTACCGGCGGACCGCATTCGACATCGGCGAGTGGGGCCTCGGCTACATGACCACTTCGCTGGAGCTCGGATGCGACTGCCTCGGGGAGATTGTTTACGTCGATGCCGTGGTTCCTGATACCCGGGGCGATCCGATGGAGATCCCGCGCGCCGTCTGCCTCCATGAGGAGGACGCCGCAGTGCTGTGGAAGCACGTTGATGCCGACACCGGCGCCCAGGTCCGTCGGATGCGTCGCATGGTCGTCTCAGCGCATATCACGGTGGCCAACTACGAGTACCTGGTCTATTGGCGGTTCTATCAGGACGGAAACATCGAATGCGAAGTGCGCGCATCCGGCTTGATGGTGACAACTCCCATGCCGGACGATGGCGACAGCTCTCCGTACGGCACGACGGTAGACACGCGGACCTACGCGCCGTTCCATCAGCACTTCATCATCGCCAAACTCGACCTGGACATCGACGGTGAGGAGAACACGGTGGTCGAGGTCGACTCAGTCGCCGCACCGATCAGCGAAACCAACCCGTACGGATTGGCGCTGTCCACGCAGTCCACGACCATTGAGACCGAGAGCCAGTCGGCCAGGGACTTCAACTGGGAAACTCAGCGAGTCTGGAAAGTGATCAATCCGAACAAGGTGAACCAGCACGGCAGTAACACCGCCTACAAGCTGGTACCCGGGGCGGCGATTCCCCCGCTGTTGGACTCCTCCTCGCCGGTCTACCAGCGAGCCCCGGTAATTGCCCACACCGTTTGGGTCACTGCGTACGACGACGCCGAGCGCTGGCCAGCCGGTGACTATCCCACGCAGTCGAGTGAAGACACCGGGATCACTCGCTGGATCGCCGACGATGCGCCGCTGGTCGGAACGGATGTAGTGCTCTGGTACGTCTTCGGCATCCACCACATCACGCGAATTGAGGACTGGCCGATCATGCCAGTCGACATCATCTCGTTCTGGCTGAAGCCGTTCGGCTTCTTTGACCAGAACCCGTCCCTCGACGCCCCGAGCATGACGTCCAGCACCGGTGGCCATGGCCACCATGAGCACACGGGGCGATGATGGGATTTTCGAACCAATAAGCGCTGAAAGGGTACGGCCATGGCGGACAAGCAGGTCTTTTCCAACATCATCGATGGCGAGGAGCGCCCGGCTGCGTCGGGTGACACGATGGACATCATCAACCCCGCTACGGGCGAGGTGTATGCCACCTCGCCCAACTCGGGCCCTGAAGACATAGACGCGGCCTTCCAGGCGGCAGCCGCGGCGTTTGAGACATATCGATGGACCACGCCGAGTGAGCGCCAGCGTTTCTTGTTACGGCTGGCCGACCTCATCGAGGCCAACGCCGAGGAGCTGGTGCGCATCGAGTCTGAGAACACCGGCAAACCGTACTCACTCACCTTGTCGGACGAGATCGTTCCCATGCTCGACCAGATCCGTTTCTTCGCCGGCGCTGCACGTGTCCTGGAGGGGAGAGCGACAGCTGAGTACATGAGGGGCTTCACATCCTCAGTCCGCAGGGAGCCCCGCGGTCCGGTCGGTCAGGTAGCACCCTGGAACTACCCAATGATGATGGCGGTCTGGAAGTTCGCCCCAGCACTTGCCGCAGGCAACACGGTTGTGATCAAGCCGTCCGACGGGACGCCCGCTTCATCGGTGTGGATGGTGAAGAAGATGCAGGAGATCTTCCCGAAGGGTGTGGCGAACCTGGTCTGTGGTGATCGGGATACCGGCGCCGCGTTGGTTTCGCACCCGATCCCAGTGATGGTGTCGATCACCGGCTCCACACGGGCCGGGATCGCCGTGGCGACAGCGGCGGCGGCCGACGTCAAGATCAGCCATCTCGAGTTGGGTGGCAAGGCCCCGGTCGTCGTGTTCAACGACGCCGATCTCCCGTCCACTGTCGAAGGAATCAGGGTGGCTGGTTACTTCAACGGCGGCCAGGACTGTACTGCGGCGACCCGCGTGCTTTGCCAGTCCGGGATCTATGACGAGTTCGTGGCAGAGCTCGCCACGGCGGCGGCGGCAACCCGGACCGGTTATGACCCCAATGACGAAGATTTGTTCTTCGGGCCGATCAATAACGTCAACCAGTTGCGCCATGTCTCGGGTCTTGTGGACCGGGCTGCCGATCATGCCAGGGTTGTGACTGGCGGGAAGCAGATCGGCGATCGCGGATACTTCTACGAGCCAACGGTGGTCGCCGACGTTCAGCAGAGCGACGAGTTGATCACCACCGAGATCTTCGGGCCTGTGATCACGGTGCAGAAGTTCAGCGACGAGGACGAGGCAGTGAAGCTCTCCAACGACAGCGAGTACGCGCTGGCTTCCTCGGTCTGGACCTCAAACGCCGGCACCGCTGCCCGGATGTCGGTCCGGCTGGATTTCGGCTGCGTTTGGGTGAACACTCACATCCCACTGGTGGGGGAGATGCCGCACGGCGGCTACAAGCATTCCGGCTATGGCAAGGACCTCTCCGCGTACGCGCTGGAGGAGTACACCCGGATCAAGCACGTCATGCAGTATCACGGATTCGAGGGCTAATCCTTCGTCACTAAGTCAAAATTCCAACTCGAGAAGGGTCGACGAGATGGCAGAAAAGGGTTTGAAGAGCAATGTCGTCGGCCTCTTCGGCGGCACGATGCTCGGGATTTCGTCCGTAGCGCCTGCCTATGTCTTGACGATCACACTCGGCGTGCTCGCGGCCAGCGTCGGCGCCAAGACACCAGTGGTGTTCATCGCCGGTTTCCTGCCGATGTTCTTCGCGGCGTACGCCTATCGCGAGTTCAACAGGATCATGCCCGATGCGGGCACTGCCTTCACCTGGACCTCGAAGGCATTCGGCCCCTACATCGGCTGGTTGGGTGGGTGGGCAGCTGTGGTCGCCACGATCATCGTGCTGTCCAATCTCGCCGGAGTTGCGGTTCAGTTTCTGTATCAGTTCATCGGCGGCGTGGCGAACTCGGAGATGATCAGCGGTCTGTGGGAGAACAAGCCCATCAACGTTGTGACCTGCCTGGTGTTCCTGGCCATAGCGACATATGTCGCGTACCGGGGCATTGACACCACCGAGCACGTGCAGATGGTGCTGGTGATCTTCCAGCTGGTGATGCTGCTGCTATTTGCGGTCTTGGCAATCGCCAAGTCGGGCGCCTCCGAGGTTGGAGAGGCATTCAGCTGGTCGTGGTTCAGTCCCGCGGGGCTCACCCTCTCTGCCTTCGTCACGGGGTTGTCATTCTCGATATTCGGCTTTTGGGGCTGGGATACCTCACTGACGGTCAATGAGGAGTCGAAGAACAGCGACACGAATCCCGGCCGTGCGGCCCTGCTGTGCGTGCTGTCGATCTTGCTGACCTATCTGCTCGTCTCAGTCGCAACACAGATGTACGCCGGGTTGGGGGACACAGGACTAGGCCTCGCCAACGAGGAGGTCTCCGACAACGTGTTCGGCAATCTGGCGGAGCCGATCCTGGGCAGCCCTCTTTACCTCGGCCTCTACCTCGCGGTGCTCGCCTCTTCGGCGGCCAGCCTGATCACCACCTTCCTGCCGACATCGCGGACCTTGCTTGCGATGGGTGCGTACCGGGCGCTACCTCCCGCGTTCGCGAAGCTGCACCCCGTTCACAAGACACCGAGCGTCGCCACATTCACCGCCGGAATCGGCGCCGCCGCCTTCTACACCATCATGACGTTCCTCAGCGAGAGCGTGCTGACCGACACCATTCTGGCGATCGGCATCATGATCTGCTTCTACTACGGTCTGGTGGCCTTCGGTTGCGTCTGGTTCTTCCGCCATACGCTCTTCGATAACGCGTTCAACTTTGTCTTCAAGTTCCTGTTCCCGCTGCTCGGCGGGCTCGGGCTGTTCTTCGTGTTGATCATCACCTTGCGGGACAGCGCTTCTCCGGATTATGGCAGCGGCGCGAGTATTGGAGGGGTCGGGTTGGTACTCATTCTGGGCCTTGGGCTGATCTTGGTTGGCCTGGTTTTTATGGCCGTCCTGCGCGCGCGCCAGCCGGCGTTCTTCCGTGGGGAGACCATCATCCATGAGTCGGCGCACGCCATGCGCCCGCACGAGCATCTGGTGCAATGACTCGCTACGGCGCCCAGTTCGGCCCGGACTTCACCTTCCTCGGCGTGCCGGAATGCGATCTGGACGACGCGGCCAGCTATGCGGATGCCGATGTCGTGATCTTGGGGGCGCCATTCGACGGCGGCACGTCCTACCGAGCCGGCACGCGGTTTGGCCCTCAAGCCATCCGGATGACCGACTACCTGCCCCATGATGGGTCGCGGCCTTCACTGGCATTGCGGACCGATGGCTTGCAGGACCTCAAGGTCTACGACGCTGGTGATGTGGAGATGTACTCCGGCGACATCGAGGTCGCGCTGCCGACGCTGGAAGCGGCTGTGCAGAAGGTGGTTCAGGCCGGAGCGATACCTGTTTCTTTGGGTGGTGATCATTCCATCGCCTACCCCGATGCCAAAGGTTGTGCCAACGTGATCGGCGCGGGCCGAGTGTCGATGATCCACTTTGACGCCCACGCCGACACCGGAGACATTGAGTTCGGCTCACTCTGGGGTCACGGGCAGCCGATGCGCCGGCTGATCGAGTCCGGCGCGGTCCGCGGTGATCGCTTCTTGCAGATCGGGCTGCGCGGCTACTGGCCGCCACCGGAAACTCTGGACTGGATGGCGTGGCAGAAGATGCGGTCGTACGAGATGACCGAGATTGTGCAGCGCGGCCTCCGGGAGTGTCTGACCGAGGCATTCACTATTGCCACCGACGATTGCGACGGGGTCTTCCTCTCAGTCGACATTGATGTTTGCGATCCAGGACACGCGCCAGGCACCGGTACCCCGGAGCCCGGTGGGTTGTCCGCACGCGAACTACTGGATGCGGTGCGACGGATCTGTCTGGAGCTGCCGGTCATCGGCATGGATGTGGTCGAGGTCAGTCCGCCGTACGACCATGCCGACATCACAGCAGCGCTGGCCAATCGCGTGGTCCTCGAGGCTTTGTGCGCCACTGCCCGCAAACGTCAGGATCTCAGAGAGGGTACGCAATGGGATCCATTGCGTCCGCTGCTCAGCGAACGGGCAGCGCCGATCCCGGAGGGTGCGATCCAACAACATCACCACACACATCTAGGCCACGATCAGCAGAGGTGAGAAGAAAGCCATGAGCGATACGTCACCGCCTGGAGTTCCCACTGATTCGGCATCATCAAGCGAGTTGCCCGACACACCTGAAGCGACGGAGGTCAGTGTCGGTACCGACGCCGCATATGCGCCGCCAGCGCCGGAGCGAGCCCGGCGTCCGCTGCGAAACGTCTCCGAGGTCCGCCACTTCTTCCGCACCAACGAGGTCCCGATCTACTTCGTTGGTGCGACCCCGTTCAATCTGCTGGGTCTGGACCGCTGGGTGCGCAACTTCTCCTACGTCACCTACTACGACGGCTGGGATGGTGTTCATCCGCGCGTCTTCACGCCGAAGCACAAGCCGTATATGGAGTTCGAAAGCGGCGAGGAGATCAACAACTGGCTGCTGGTCAACCCTGAGGTGCGGGCCCATATGTCGCGCCCAGCACCGCCGGGCCAACGACCGAAAGTCGTCATGGTGTTCTTCGACGCCGAGACCGAGCGGATCTGCGAGGAGCTCGGCTACGACCTCATCCTGCCCTCAGCGGAGCTCCGGGAGCACCTGGACTCCAAGCTCGTCACTACTCGGTTGGGTAATGAGGTCGGCGCGGCAAGTGTGCCGAACGTGCTCGTGACCGTCGAAGAGTACGACGAACTGCTCGCGGCAACCAAGAGTGCCGGCCTCGGCACCGACCTGGTCATACAAACCGCATACGGCGACTCCGGCAAGACCACCTTCTTCATCGACGACGAGACCGGCTGGAAGCGGCATCAGCGCGAGATCAGAGGCAACGAAGTCAAAGTCATGAAGCGGATCAACAACCGCCCTGTGGCCGTCGAAGCCGTTCTCACTCGCAGCGGCACGATTGTCGGACCCTTCATGTCCGAGCTAACCGGGCACTCAGAGCTCACCCCCTACCGCGGCGGTTGGTGCGGCAATGAGATGTATCCGGAAGTGCTCACCGAGGACTTGCGACGCAAGGCAGGTGATCTTGTCGGGCGGCTGGGCGAGCGGCTCGGCGCTGAGGGCTACCGAGGATTCTTCGAAGTCGATGTGCTCTTGGACACCGATACCGGAGACGTCTATCTCGGCGAGCTGAACCCCCGGATCAGCGGGGCCTCGTCGATCACCAATGTCACCGCGGGCGCGTACGCCGACATTCCCTTGTTTGCTTTCCATCTGCTGGAGTACTTCGATGTGGACTTCGAGCTCGACATCGAGGAGATCAACGCGCGCTGGCGGGAGCTGGCGGCGGTCGACCAGTGGAGTCAAATGGTGATCAAGGAGACATCCTCAATGGTGCAGTTGATCACATCGGCGGCGCCCACCGGGCAGTATTCCTATGACCGGTCGGGGGCACTGGTGTATCGGCGTGCCGCGCTGGATTGGCATCAGCTTCAGAACGAATCCGAGGCCTTCTTCCTGCGCATCTATGGCGCTGGAGACTACCGCTGGAAGGGTGCTGATCTGGGGGTTGTCGTGACCAAAGGACGCTTACAGCGACGATCGGACGGTGCAGATACGCTGACCATCCGTGCCAGGCACCTCATCGATTCAATTCGCAGTCAGTACTCTGGGCTGCCTCTGGCCGGTGCCGACGCCAAAGCAGTCCCCGTTGCGACGGCTCCATCTATGGCGAAGTGAGCGGCCGCTCGTGATCGGCCCACCGGGGAGCCGCCCGAGCTTCCCCGTTACCCTGCGATGCCCATTTCCCGCAGGCAAAGAAACGTGGAGGGCCCGGCGGCTGCCGGTGAGGCTATGAGCCCCTGAGCGTCAAGCGGTTCGGTCAAGAATCTCTTGGACGAGTTCCATCGTGGTGTGCGGGTGCAGAAATGCGAAGCGTCCAACCGTCTCGCCCTCCCACTTCGTGGGAGGAATGAAGGCGATCTCGTCGTCGTGCAAGGCTTGCGCCCACTTGTCGTAGTCGGACGCCTGCCAGCCGATTCGACGGAACAGCACCACACCGAGATCCGGCTCCCGAATCAGCTCCAGGTGCGGTGTCGCCTTGATCAGCTCCGCGGTATCTCGCGCGAGCCGGACGGCGGTCTCGATGACGTCGCGGTAGGCGTCGAGGCCGTAGACCGCCATCGAGAACCACAGTGGCAGTCCCCGTGCGCGGCGTGTCAGGTGATAGGCGTAATCGGTCGGGTTCCATTCCCCTTCCGACACGTGGATCACGTCAAGGTAGGACGCGTCCTGGGTGTGAGTTGCCCTGGCGAGTTCGGGGTGCCGGTAGATCAGCGCACAGCAGTCGAAGGGCGTGAAGAGCCACTTGTGCGGGTCGAGGATGAACGAGTCAGCCTGCTCGATGCCGGCGTACTTGTCGCGTACCGATCGGGCAAAGATTCCGGATCCGCCGTACGCGCCGTCGACGTGGAACCACCAACCGCGCTGCTTCGCAATCTCAGCAAGCCCGGCGAGATCGTCGATGATGCCGCCATTGGTGGTACCCGAGGTGCCGACAACAGCCGCGACATCGCTGACATCCTGATCTTCATCGAGCGCAGCGTTCACCGCCTCCGCG
>DATHIJ010000122.1:0-11359 GCA_035489975.1 Propionibacteriaceae bacterium
CGGCAAAGGCTCGATGTTCGAGCGTGCGCCCCAGGATGAATGGCGAAAGTTCGGCACTCTGCGGGCCTTTTATGCCTTCATGTGGGCGCACCCGGGCAAGAAGCTGTTGTTTATGGGCACCGAGTTCGCCCAGCGTCGGGAGTTCTCCGAAAGTCGGAGCATCGACTGGTGGCAGAGTGCGGAGTGGGGACACCGCGGCGTACAGCGGCTGATCAAGGACCTCAACACGATCTACAAGGAGCACCCCGCACTGTGGAAGCGTGACAGCGATGCATCAGGTTTCTCCTGGATCGACGCTGATGACCGTGGCGGGAATGTCTTTTCGTGGCTGCGCTATGACGGCGATGGCCAGATGATCGCCTGCATCACCAACTTCTCATCTGAGTCCCGCCCCGACCACCAGATCGGGCTGCCCACCGAGGGGATTTGGAAGGAGATCTTGAACACAGACGCCGAGGTTTACGACGGCACAGGCTTGATCGGAAACCTCGGGCAGGTTGTTGCTCATCCGGTGCCATCGCACGGTTACGTGGCATCCGCTTCAGTCACGATCCCACCGCTCGGTGCAGTGTGGCTGCGGCTCGAGACCGAGCTGGATGAGGAGCAGGCGATTGAGCCGGAGAGGGCGACCCGCGCGGTCCGCGCCGCCGCCAAAGTGGCATCACCGCACGCGACAACCGGGGACGAGGCGTTGACGGCACGGCCGGGGCCGCGGCGCGCCCGGCCTGCGGAGACAAGCTCGGATACGACGACCTCAGCCGAGCCGTCGGGAAGTCCCGAGTCGTCTGAATCGCCAAGTAGTCCAGACTCCCCCGAGTCGCCAAGTAGTCCGGACTCCCCCGAGTCGCCGAGCAGTCCGGCCTCGCCGGCATCGCCCGCCGCTCCCAAAGGACCTCCCGAGCCATCAGGGGCTGAGAAACCTCCAGAGTGATCGACGTCGAGATCTCAGTCAGCGTTTTCGACAGTGGCATCGCGACCTTCAGCTGGCAAGGAGCGGTGGGCCCAGACTCGCTGGTGCGTGCCATCAGCACCGCAGCAGAGGATGCGCTGCAGAATCGCGGCTTGCGCCGCCTGGAGATCTCGATCCCGGCTGAAGATCTGACAGTTCGGCGGGCGGTGCTACGCGCCGGCTTTCGGCTGGAAGGCGTACGCCGTGAAGGATTGGAGCTGCCAGACGGCTCGTACACCGATGTGTACCTGTTCTCAAGACTCGCCTCGGACGAGGTGTCTGGAAGCGTGGGCTTCTCTGGCGTGATGAATTCGGCATTGCCGAAGAAGCGGCTGATCGCCCACGTGCTGATGCGCGATGCTCACGATCGGGTGCTGCTGTGTGAGACACAATTCAAGAAAGACTGGGAGCTGCCCGGCGGCATCGTGGAGCCGCTGGAACCACCCCGCCTTGGTGCCGCACGTGAGGTGCGCGAGGAACTCGGCATCGATCTCAAGGTCGGCCGGTTGCTGGTCGTCGACTGGATGCCGCCCTACCTGGGCTGGGACGACGCCATCGAGATGATCTTCGACGGAGGCATGGTTGACGAAAACGATCTTGCCTACTGGTCGCTGCAGCCCACTGAGATCAAGGCCGTCGCATTGGTGGACCTGGCAAGGGCAGCTGAGTTGATCACTCCCCTGGCGTTTCGCCGGCTGAGCCTGGCACTCGGCCTGGGTCCAGATGAGATGGCCTACACCGAGGACGGTCGGACACCCTGACGTCAAGGACCTGTCGCCGCCGCCACAAAACCGATTCTTCCTCAGACCTTCCCGAACTCCAGACGAACATCCTGGAGGGTAACGATCAGCGCGTCATCTCCACACGCGAGACCGGCCTCGCCATTGGGAGCGAGCACACTGCCGACTTCTTCAATCGTCACCGACTCCTTCGACGATCCCGTGCTGAGGGTAGCCGACCCGGTACTTTCGCCCACGGTGAACGTCGCCTTGTTGCCCGCCACCTGATGGTCACCACTGATCGTGCCATCCACCAGCAGGTTGGCAGTCTCACCCGCCAGGGTCAGCTTGATCGGATCTTTACCCGCACCACGCAACAGGTACGACCCATCGTCAAAGGTGATGCTGACGTCTCCCCCTTCGCCGGTGCCAAAGGTCCCTCTGGCACCGACGCCGACGAACCGAATCAGCGCATAACGACCATTGAGGCAGTTGGCGTCAGGTGTAGCCGAGGACGGCGCCGCTGGCGTCGGATCGCTCGTGGCTGTTGCTGGCGTCGGTTGCGCTGGCGAGGGCGTGTCGCTGGCAGATGGGCCACTCGAGCAGCCCGCCACCGCCAACATCAGCGCCGCCGCGACGACAAAAGGCAACCGCCTCATCTTGATCTCCTCGATGCCGAACGGACCTCAGTGAGCCCGCGCGCTCCGCGCATCGCGCCAGCATATGCGGCTGATCAGTGGGTTTCAGAAGAGTGCGGTCATCAAGTCCCGGCGCGCCTTCAGGACCCGCTCATCGGTATTGCCAAGCGTTTCGAACAGCTCCAGTAGGCGTACCCGAGCCTGGTTCCGCTGCTCACCGGACAATCTCGTGATCAGGCCCAGCAACCGCCTGAAGGCAGCTTCCGCTTGTCCGGTGATCATCTCCACGTCGGCGGCCGCCAGTTGGCTATCCATGTCGTCTGAGCCATCAGCAGCAGCGAGGGTGGACTTCGGATCAAGCAAAGCTGCGCGAGCGAACAGCCCCGCCTGTGCCTTGCCGGCCTGGGCCTCGACGTCGTTCGGGTTGGCCTGGAGCAGCTTGTCGAACTCATCGCGTGCCGCCGCGAAGTCACCGCGCTGCATCGCCGCATCCGCGGCTGCAAACCTGGGATCTGCCTCAGGCTCTGGCTCGGCAGTTGGTGGCTCCTCGGAACCGACAGGCTCCGCGCGACCCACCATCCCGTTCGCCACCGCTGCCTTGAGAAGTTGATCAATTGTCGCCTGCACCTGATCTTTGGGCAGCACTCCTTGGAAAAGCGGAGCCAGCTGTCCGTTGATCAGTGCGACAACCGTAGGGACTGCCTGCAGCCCAAGCGCCTGAACAATCCCAGGAGCTGTGTCCACGTTCAGTCGAGCCAGCAGAAATTTGCCGTCTGAGGCGTTTGCGATCTCGATCAAGGCGTCGGACAGTTGCTGCCCTGTCGCAACCCGCGGCGAGTAAAGCTCGACGACAACAGGGTGCTTGACGGACTTGCGAATGGTCTCGGCTTCGAAGGTCTGCTCGGTGACCTCGACGACGTACGAGGCGCCCGCAGTTCGCGGCCCAAGTGGTGAGGCGGGAGCCGACTGCTTTGCCTGCTGTGCAAGCTGAGAAAGATCAACGGCGCCAGGACGGTTGAAGCTTGACGAGCTCATGCTGCCCATCCTGGCAGAACCATTCTTTGTTGGAGTTGGCGGAACGGGAAAGCGGTTGCGGCATCTCTTGGAGATCCCTGCGTGAACACTGAACAGTCACAACCGCAGGCACAGAAGTAGTCGCGCGGTACCTGCGTTTGTCGGCAGAATGTGGCCCATGGCTCACCCTCGCGCCGGCCAGCCGGCTCTTCCAGAAGACCTCATCGATGTCGACGCAGTCATCAGCGCCTACTTCGACCTCGTTCCCGATCCCAGCAATCCCGACCAGCAGGTGGCGTTCGGGACCTCCGGACATCGAGGGTCGAGTCTCGACACCGCGTTCAACGATGCGCATATCGCTGCCACTACCCAGGCGATCGTTGAGTACCGCGCATCCCAAGGCATCACAGGCCCGCTCTACATCGGGAAGGACACTCACGCGCTCTCCAGGCCGGCGTGGACGACCGCGATCGAGGTGTTGCTGGCCAACGGAGTCACTGTCTGCGCCGAGGACGACGAGGACTACACTCCAACGCCGGCAGTCTCCCGCGCCATCGTGGTGCACAACGCGACAGCGACGGCAAGCAACACTGCCGACGGCATCGTGGTCACCCCCTCGCACAACCCGCCGCGCGATGGCGGCTTCAAGTACAACCCACCACATGGCGGCCCGGCGGACACCGACGCGACGAGCGCTATCGCGGCGCGCGCCAACGCCTTACTCGCTGATGGCTCGGCAATCCGCAGGCGGCCGTACGCCGATATTGCTTCGGAGATCAATCGTTTCGACTACCTCGGGGCCTACTGTGAAGACCTGGTCAACGCGGTGAACCTGAAGGCGGTGCGGGACGCCGGCGTACACATCGGCGCCGACCCGATGGGCGGGGCGAGCGTGCAGTACTGGGGCTACATCGCCGAGAACCTCGGCATCGACTTGACGGTGGTCAACCCCAAGGTCGACCCGACCTGGTCATTCATGACCCTCGACACTGACGGCAAGATCAGAATGGACTGCTCCTCCCCCAACGCTATGGCAAGCCTGATCGGCAACAAGGAGGCGTACGACATCGCCACAGGCAACGACGCGGATGCCGACCGGCATGGCATCGTTACTCCGGATGCCGGGCTGATGAACCCGAACGCCTACCTCGCAATCGCCATCCAGTACCTCTACGCGAACCGCCCCGGCTGGCGACCGGACGCCGGCATCGGCAAGACGTTGGTCTCCTCGTCCATGATCGACAGGGTGGCCGACAGCCTGGGCCGGACGTTGGTCGAGGTGCCCGTTGGGTTCAAGTGGTTCGTGCCGGGGCTGCGCACCGGCGAGATCGGCTTCGGCGGCGAGGAGTCTGCCGGGGCATCCTTCCTCGCACTTGACGGCAGCACCTGGACCACCGACAAGGACGGCATTTTGCTCGCCCTGTTGGCGAGCGAAATCAAGGCCGTTACGGGTAAATCTCCCAGCGAGCTCTACGCAGAGCTGACCGCCCAGCACGGTGCGCCCGCGTACGCCCGCATTGATGCGCCCGCTAACCGTGAGCAGAAGGCCAAGCTGTCCAAGCTCGATCCGTCGGCGGTGACGGCCAGCGAGCTAGCCGGAGAACCGATCGCCGCGATCTTGACCAGGGCGCCCGGCAACGACGCCGCCATCGGCGGACTCAAGGTTGCGACCAAGTCGGCCTGGTTCGCTGCTCGGCCCTCGGGCACCGAAGACGTCTACAAGATCTACGCCGAGTCGTTCAAGGGACCCGAGCATCTCGCCGAGGTCCAGGAGGCGGCCCGGGGCGTCGTCTCGGCCGCCCTGGGCAGCTAGCCGCGCTTGGATGTCACATCCCACGCTACGTGGGGGTGTTCACGCTGGGCATGGCATGCACGCCGTGTACAGCGCCTGCATCCCACGCTGCGTGGGATGTTCACGTCCTGCTGGATTCGCCGGGCGATGGCGAGCAGCTCTCAGAAAAGGGCGCCTAGCCTTGGTGGGTGCACGCCGACGAGCTGGCGGACCTGCTCCGATGGTGTGCGGCGCTGAGCACCGATCCGGCCGATCTGGCCGGAGTTGTGCTGGTTGCCGCGGGCCAGCGCTGGTCGGCGCTGGTCGAATCGCCTGCCGACTTGCGCGAACTCACCGTGCGTACCTTCCTGCAGACCTCGCAAGCGCCGGAGCCAGCTATCCGCAAGGGCACCGAGCGGGTGCCCGAAGAGCTCCGTACCGTCCTCGCCGCCTACGGCCGGCTGCCGAGACTCCGACGCGCGGTGCTGATGCTGAGTTACCTCGAAGGCGTCACTAACACAGAGATCGCCGGCATCGTTGACCGGACGGCAGCCCGGGTACGCCTGGAACTCGATCAAGGACTCGCCGCCGTCGGCGGCGACCCTTACTCGCTGCGGGCCGCGTTGGACACCGCTAGCTGGCATCTGCCGGCTCCCGCCGAAGTCACCAGGGCCTTCCAGCAGCACGCCAGAACGCGTGCCCGCCGGCGACGCCGGATCGGCATGGCCGGAGTCGCTCTTGGAACGCTCGCGGCGGTCTTGCTATCGGTCAGCGCCGTGCACCGGCCCCATGTAGAACCGCGTCAAGCAGGTGTCTGGGCGTTCTCTCACACGGTTCGATCGATCCCTGGCTGGTCGGTACAGCGCCGGACAATCGAGCATCAATGGGAAACAACCACGCTGCGCGCCGACTCACCTGACGACGGCAGGTGTTCAGTCGCGGTCGGGTCCTCGGGTGCCACATGGGTACGGCGGCTGCCCCGTCGCCCGACAAAGATTCGGGTTGGCACTCGCAGCGCCTTCTACGCCGACCGCGTCTGGCGTAGTGGCGGCGGAGCGATGTTGTGGTGGGAGTACGCAGACGCCGCCTTGGTGATCATCGAATGTGCCAATCTCGCCGCTCCGCGCGAGGTACTCCCGAAGCTGGCCAGACACGTGGTGCTGGGCGGCGAGCCGGTCTTGCTGCCTTATCGCGTACGGTCGGCCCCCAGCCAGTATCAGGTGTCGTCGATCACCAAGGGCCTGGTGAACAACTCGACCGTGGCATACCTGACTCGCAACGACTATCCCGAGGGCCTACTGCAGATCAGCATCCGCTATCCCGCGAGCTTGCCGATGTTCGGAGTGAACTACTCATCCTCGATGCCTCGTTACGCCTACGGCAGGCATGCCGCTGCCTGCCGGCACTTCGCCGACAGTCATATCTGCGTACGCGCCGAGCTGCCGGCCCGGGACTCCTTCAACATCGCAAGGCAGCCCGGTTTGCTAGCGGTCCTTGATCGGATCGCCTCCAACCTCGAGCTTGCCCCCAGCACCAGCGATCGAGCTGCCTGGTCCGACGCCCGGGAAGCCCTGCCTTCCTGAGCCCATTTGGGGCGTTCGCGCACGCGTGGAGTCTGCCGTCGCCATCGTCGCTCGCAGAAGAAAGCCCCTCTGCTCCCTGCTCCTTCGTGCGGCGGCGGGCGATTTCCGACGCTCACGCGGGCGGGCCTGGTTCAGCGTCGCCGGCCGAAGGCGATCACAGCGACCAGGCCAATGATGAAGATCACGCCCAGAACCGTGCCCTCCACGCCATGCCCGGTAGCGATCAGATAGACGCATGCCGCCAGGAACGCGAGAGTGATCACCACGCCGTAGTTCAGACCCAGCGCGTTCAGCCGAACTTCGCGCTGATCGAGCGCCGCGATGCGATCCAGCTCTTTCTCGATCACCGCGCGAGTCTCGCCATCAGCCTCGGCGTAAACCTGCAGCGGATCCTGATAGCGCTCGTATCGCGACGGACGCTCGCTCATGGTTCCTCACTTCGCGGTTGATCGAAGATGTCAACGACCGGTTCGCTGTTTTCCTCTGGCGACTCGGCCGGCCCGCTGACCAGGTCCACCATCTGCTGCAACGCCTGGCCGACCCGCTGCGGTGCCGCCGATGGGTCGACCGCATCTATCCGTGCGATGGCATACCCCAGTCGTCCCCCAACACTGTGATGGATCCGCTGATATCTAAGCGGTGCATAGAGATAACTAAACCCCTTGATCAGCGAGCCCGCTGGTGAGCCGGAAGGAATCTTGGAGCCGGGCATCGTCGAGTGTCGCGGCGTGAAACCGGGCAGGCGGCGCCGGCGGCCAGAGGGAATGATGAAGACCAGCAGCAACGTGAGGATCACTAGTGCGCTTGCGATTCCAATGAGCAGCCAGGCCCCGGTCCTCACGTGCACCTCCTCTCGCCAACCCTAGCTAGGGTGCAGCACGCACCCACTGAGCGACGCGTTTTTCTCCGACTCGTCAGCGGTTCAGCAGGCTATAGCCGGCTCAAACGCTGACAACTCGGGTTTAGAAGCGGGCTGGCTCGACGTACTCGCCCCACTCGGCACGGAGTGCGTCGCAGATCTCTCCGAGAGTCGCCTCAGCCCGGGCCGCCGCCAGCATGGGTTCGATCATGTTGCCATCGGTAGGGGCCACCTTGATCATCTCGGATAGCGCATCGTCGACCGCCGCGCTATCCCGCGCCACCCGCCGAGCACGCAAAGTCTCGCGTTGCTGGACTTCGACCTCGTGGCTGACTCGCAGGATCTCCAGGGGTCTGGTCATGGTAGTGGTGTGCACATTGACACCGACGATTTTCTTGTCGCCCTTCTCGAGCTGGGTCTGATACCGGAATGCGGAGTCGGCGATTTGCCCGGTGAACCACCCCTCCTCAATGCCAAGCAATAGTCCTGAGGTGATCGGACCTATCTCGTGCTTCCGGGTCGAGCCGCCCCCGAGCTCCTCGATCCGATCAAGGAGGGCCACTACCTCGGCTTCGATCTTGTCGGTAAGTGCCTCGACGTACCAGGAGCCACCCAGCGGATCGGCTACGTTGATCACCCCTGTCTCCTCAGCCAGCACCTGCTGGGTGCGCAGCGCGATCTCTGCAGACTCCTCAGTTGGCAGGGCCAACGTCTCATCCATGGCATTCGTGTGTAGCGAATTGGTACCGCCCAGCACGGCAGCCAGTGCCTCGATTGCAGTTCGTACCACGTTGTTGTAGGGCTGCTGCGCGGTCAGCGAAACTCCTGCGGTCTGGGTGTGGAATCGCAGCGACTGCGCCCTGGCGGTCTTCGCGCCGTACCGATCCCGCATCCAGTGCGCCCAGATACGGCGTGCAGCCCGGAACTTCGCAATCTCTTCGAAGAAGTCGATGTGAGCATCGAAGAAGAAGCTCAGGCCAGGAGCGAAGCGGTCGATGTTCAACCCCCGCGAGAGGCCGAGCTCGACATAACCGAAGCCATCCGCGAGGGTAAAAGCGAGTTCTTGAGCAGCGGTGGATCCCGCTTCTCGGATGTGATAGCCGGAGACGCTCAGCGGCTTGTACGCGGGGATCTCGCGGCTGCAGTACTCCATCATGTCCCCGATCAGGCGAAGGTGGGGACCTGGCGGGAACAGCCACTCCTTCTGAGCGATGTACTCCTTGAAGATGTCAGTTTGCAGAGTGCCATTAAGCGTTGCGACGTCGACGCCCTGCCGCTCGGCCGCCACCTGATACATGCAGAAGATCGGCACGGCTGGGCCTGAGATCGTCATCGACGTGGTGACGGTACCAAGATCAATTCCGGAGAACAGCAAATCCATGTCGGCCGCGGAGTCGATCGCCACGCCGCAATGACCGACCTCTCCCAGGCTGCGGCTGTCATCGGAATCCCGGCCCATCAGCGTGGGCATATCGAACGCGACACTGAGCCCACCGCCACCGGCGGCCAAGATCATCTTGTAGCGCTGGTTGGTTTGCTGGGCATTGCCGAAGCCCGCGAACTGCCTGATGGTCCAGGGACGACCCCGATAACCACTCGGATACAGACTGCGGGTGAAAGGGAACTCCCCAGGCCAGCCGATCCGCTCCATGCGGGCATCGGCATCCTCGACGTCCGGCCCATAGACCGGATCGACTTCGAGACCCGAGATGGTTGTGTAGTCGGCGTCGCGAACCTTGCCCTTCGCCTGAGCCTCGGCAAACGCAGCCGCCCAACGCGCCCGGCCATTCGCCCCTTGTGCGGTCATAGCAACCTCCAGTCATTACTAGGATGCCCTAGTAATACGGGTATGCACAGAGCGCGGAGTTGTCAGGACCTCAGCACCAAATGTGGTGCTGAGGTCCTGACAACTCGGCAAATTAGAAGTCGCCCGCGGCCTCACGCGGCTGAGTGAGCAACCAGGTCACCTGATCGCACTCCTCCTCGCTTAGCGAGCTCAGCCCGAAACGCGCGCCGACGATTGCGTCCGTCGCCTTTTCCATGACGAGCCGACCTTTAGGAGTGATCGAGGCTAGTACTGCGCGGCCGTCTTCAGGATGAGGCGTACGCCTGATCAGATCGGCTGCTTCCAGGCGCTTCACCAGCGGCGTCACCGACGTGGCGTGCACCTGAAGCCGCTCACCGATCTTGCCCAGGGGCAGAGCGCCGCGCCGCGAGAAGGACAGCAAGACCAAGACCTCGTAGCGGGCGAAGGTCAGACCGAGCGGACGAAGCAACTCATCCAGCTCGGTGAGGAGCAGCTGATGGACCCGCATCAGCGATGTGACAGCCCGCATCCGAGGCATCTCGCCCCACTGGGTTGCCCACTGCTTAGCCGCCTCCTCGATCGGGTCGAACGGCAGGCGGTGGCGCTCCACGGCACTCACGTTCCGTCGTCTTCTACTTCTGTGACAACCGGCTGGGGGATATCGCCCTGCATCACCATGCGCAGCACGTCCTCACGCTGGTCTATGTCCTTGACGTACCTGATCTCGTTCAAGCCCTGGACCTGCGCCGCGGACTCGAAGACGAAGTGTCCGAAATTCAGCCAACGGCCAATGAAGGACTTCTTGACCGTGATGTCCAGGATCCGCAGCAGCGGCACGCTGGCGCGCGCCGTGGACAGCACCCCGTGGACGCGGAACACCCGTTGATTGGTGATCACAAACCGATCGCGGTATTCCTCAAGGATGTGCCACAGCGCTTGTCCAGCCAGCGCGCCGCCGATGACGATGAACACCCAGTAGACGGGCGCCTGGTACGCGAAACCGCTAACGAAGATCACAGCTCCGATGACGAGTCGTACGATTGCGAAAGCACTGGCAGCCCAGTGCTTTCTCACCTCCACCACTTTCTGCTCGCCCGCCGTAGACAAGATGTACCGATCCACGTGCGGATCGAGCCAGCTCACCACGCCCATGGCTAAGGAGCCAGCGACCGGAAGAAAGTAATGATCGCTTGAAACACCGTGGCAAGAGCTCCGAATATGGCACGGACGGCGTCTGCGGCGCCCTGCGGGTTTGAAATCAGATAAAACAGCGCAAAGCCGACAACCAAGAAGACAATTATCCGCTTAACCCACTTCATGTCGGACTATTCATCCTTCCGGTCATCCCTGCAGACTATTCGAACACGCGACCGCATGTACAGGCAGACGCCTGCGTATCCTTTTCTACCCGACGCATCGAAAGATTGGCAGCAGGCACGCCGCCAGCGGTCTTGGCACAGCCGCGCACCAGTTCCCATCCACGGGTCAGCGTCATGTCACTAAGAACCGACCACCACACGGTCCGCCGCCGCGTAAGGATCGAGCTCCCCACGACTCACTGCCATGGCAAGATCTTCCAGCCCGGCCTCGCCATTCAGCCGAAACTCCGCGCGCACCCTGGCGAGTGCGATGCTCTCGACCTCTCGCCGGGCCCGCGCGATGCGGCGCAAAGCGGCCCGTCCGGTCTCGGTTTGTGATGCTCGGAACTTGTCGATGGCCTCCAGCAGATCCCCGATTCCGCGATTCTGGTACGCGACCGTCATGACGATTGGTGATTTCCAGTCCTGCGGGCCCCGGTCGGCCAGCGCGATCATGGTCCGCAGCTCGCGCACGAGTGCCTGAGCTCCGTCGCGATCACTTTTGTTCACAACGAAAATGTCAGCGATCTCGAGGATGCCGGCCTTGGCCGCTTGAACGGCGTCGCCCATGCCCGGTGCGAGCACGACGATCGTGGTGTCCGCCTGCTTCGCGATCTCGACCTCGGACTGACCGACACCGACGGTTTCCACCACCACGACG
>DATHIJ010000123.1:0-3059 GCA_035489975.1 Propionibacteriaceae bacterium
AGCCGTTGCGGGTCAGGCCATGCTGCTGCAGCAACCTGCCGGCCGCCGATGATGACCCCTCATCGAGCAGGGCAATGACCAGATGCTCCACCGAGACGTATTCGTCCTTGAGCCGATTGGCCTCCCGGGAGGCGTTCTCGATCAAGCGGGAGAGCCGCTGGGTGACGAACACCTGCCCGGGCGCCGCACCCGGACCGGAAACGCGGGGTCGACGCAGTAGCTCGGCCTCCACGTCCTCGCGCAGCCGGTCCGGATCCGCCCCTGCGCGGGCAAGCAAGGGCCCGACCAGGCCCTCGCTTTGGTCCAGCAATGCCAGGAGCAGGTGCTCTCCGTCCACCTCGGTGTGGCCGAAACGGAGCGCCTTGGTCTGCGCGTCGTGCAATGCCTCCTGCGACTTCTGGGTCAAGCGGTTCAGGTCCATCGATCTCCTCCTCTGGCAGCGTGGCGCCGTTGCAACCGCTCGAGCTGCGCGATCCGATCGAGCAGGTCGATGATCAAGCCGAGCGAGGCGTAGTTAAGGTTCAGTTCCCCGTGCAGTCGTTGAATTCTTGCCATCGCGGAAATCTGCGACGGCTCGAACCAGAGGCCACCTTGAGCATCCCGAGTGATCTCGAGCAGCCCGAGTGCGGTGAGGCGTCGCACAAGATCAGGATGTACGCCAGTGAGACGTGCATAGCTGTCAAGGCTCAGTAGGAACGGACGAGCAAGCGCATATCTCCGCTCGATGGTCATCACTGCCGCCTCGGATCGAAGGTGGAGCGCTCTCGGAGCTCCTCGAAGGGCCGTCTTTCTTCCCGTGTCAGAGACGATGGCACCCGGATCTGAGCCTCGGCGTAGAAGTCCCCTGGTTCGCCTCGGCGGTTCGGCAGCCCACGACCCTTCAGGCGCAGCCGGCGGCCGCTCGACGTGCCGGGCGGCACGTTGACGGTTGCAGGGCCTCCGGGAGTATCGACCAGGACGGTTGCGCCGAGCGCAGCCTCCCACGGTGAAAGCGGCAGCGTCGCAAAGAGATCCCGACCGGAAACCCGGTAGCGCGGGTGCGGTGCGATCCGGATGATCAAATACAGGTCGCCAGGCTCAGCGTCGCCGGTGCCCCGGCCACCCTGCCCGCGCAGCCGGATGCGCTGCCCGTCGACCACTCCGGCCGGAATGTTCACATCGAGCGTGCGCTGCCCATCAGGGCCGGTGATGGTGAGACTGCGTTGGGTTCCGTGGTAGGCCTCCTCGACGGTGATCTCGGCCTCGAACTCCTGATCCGAACCAGGCATCGGACCTCGTGCTGTGCGGCCACGGCCACCAAATATTCCGCCGAGAAGGTCCTCAAGATCGATGTCCCCTTCGACGTCGGTGAACCGTACGCCACCCGACCCGGGGTTTCCTCGCGGCCAGGGGCCGCCCGCACCAGCGCCCGCGTACGCCTGCGCCCGTCGCCATTCCTCAGGGCTAACGTCGGGGGGTACGCGGCGGAAGTCCTCTCCGAATGCGTCGTACCGCTTGCGCTGCTCAGGATCGGAGAGCACGTCGTATGCCTCGGAGATCTCCTTGAATCGAGCCTCGGCCGAGGGGTCCTTGTTGACGTCAGGGTGATGCTGCCGAGCCAGTTTGCGGTAGGCCCGCTGGATCTCGGACTGGTCGGCATTTTTTCCGACACCGAGGACCTCGTAGAAGTCCCGAGCCATCAATCGCTCCTAGTGGCCACCACCACGGCCGCAGGGCGAAGGATCTCGTCGTCGGGCCCGTACCCGGGACGTACTACATGGGCCACCGTGCCCGGGACGAGCTCCTTGTTCGCAATGGTCCCGACGGCCTCGTGGAGGGCCGGGTCGAAGACCTTGCCGGTGTCATCGCGCCGCGGAAAGCCCAGGTCAGCAAGCACCGAGAGTGCCTGCTGGTACACCGCGCGTACGCCCTCGATGATCTGGTCCGGATCGGATGAAGCATGCTCCAAGGCCCGCTCCAGGTTATCGACGACCGGCAACCACGCAGCGGCCGTTCTGGCACGTTCCTGCTCTCGCGCCCGGACCAGATCTTTGGCGCATCGCTTGCGGAAGTTGTCCAACTCGGCTGCGGCACGCCGCCAGTTGTCTTCGAGCTGGGCAATTCGTGTTTTGGCTTTCTCGAGCGCATCGGACTCCGGCTCGGCACGGTTGCCCTCCGGAGCCTGCTGCTGCTCTGGCTCGGCACGATTGCGCTCAGCGGTCTGCTGCTCGGGCTCGACACCGTTGCGCTCGGGGGTCTGCTGCTCGGACATGGCGGATCACCGTGCGGTGAACTCGGCGTCGATCACGTCGTCGGAGTCGTCGCTCGATTCTCCAGTCGAAGTCTCCGCCGAACCAGCAGAGGCCCCAGCCGTGGCGCCAGCCCGTGCCGAAGCAGCTAGGGACTGGAGGAGCTGGTGCATCTCCCCGGTGAGGGCGCGCAGCCGGTCAATGTCCGCCTGTTCCTCCAGCGCGGTGCGCGCGTCGTTGAGCAACAGCTCCGCGCGGGCGCGCTCGTGCTCCGGAATCGCTCCTGCGTTGTCTTCCAACGTTCGCCGTACCTGGTAGGCCACGGTGTCCAGCTCGTTGCGCGCATCCACCTGCGCGCGCAGTGCAGCATCCTCGCTGCGGTGGGCCTCGGCGTCCGCGACCATCCGCTGGATCTCCGCCTGGTTCAGGTTCGACGTCTCGCTGATTGTGATCCGTTGCTCGGCACCCGTGTCCTTGTCGCGCGCTGAGACGTGCAGGATGCCGTTGGCGTCGATGTCAAACGTGACCTCGACCTGGGGGACACCGCGCGGCGCCGGCCGAATGTTCTCGAGGCGGAATCGGCCCAGCACCCGGTTATCACTCGCACGCTCCCTCTCGCCCTGAAGAACCACGACATCAACAGCGGACTGGTTGTCCTCGGCCGTGCTGAAGATCTCCGTACGACGCGCCGGGATGGTCGTGTTGCGCTCGATGACCTTGGTCATCACGCCGCCGAGGGTTTCCAGCCCCAACGACAGCGGCGTGACGTCGAGCAGAAGTACGTCCTTCACCTCGCCCTTGATGATCGCTGCCTGGACAGCGGCGCCGATC
>DATHIJ010000124.1:0-13333 GCA_035489975.1 Propionibacteriaceae bacterium
AGCCGGTCATCGAGGGATACACGGTGAACGACTCCGAGACTTGATCAACGGTGAGCCGCTGTGCCACAGCAATCGCCACCGGGAAGATCAACTCGCTGGCCCGTGGGGCGACCACCACCCCGCCGATGACGATGCCGGTCACCTTGCGGCAGATGAGCTTGACGAATCCGTCGCGGCTGGCCTGCATCTTGGCGCGGGCATTCCCCCGCAGCGGCAGTGTCACCACACGCGCCGGCACATCACCGGAGTCGACCTGCTGTTGGGTTACCCCTACCGTCGCGATCTCCGGCGCTGTGAACACATTCGACGACACCGTCTTGAGGTCGAGCGGCGAGACGGCCTCGCCCAACGTATGCCACATGGCGATCCGGCCCTGCATGGCAGCCACCGAGGCAAGCATGAGCACACCCGTGCAGTCCCCCGCCGCATATACGCCTCGCGTCGATGTGCGCGACACCCGATCGACCTCAATGAAGCCGCCCCGGTCTAGCTTGATGCCGGCCTCCTCTAGACCGAGACCTGCCGTGTTGGGTATGGATCCGACTGCCAGCAAGCAGTGTGAGCCCTTAACGGTCCGCCCATCGGTCAACGTCACTGTGACCTGGTCGCCGGTGCGCTCGACCGACTGGGCGCGTGACCGCGACAACACTGTCATGCCACGTCGCACGAAGACATCCTCGAGCACCTGAGCGGCATCGGCGTCCTCGCCGGGGAGGACCCTGTCACGTGAGGAGACGAGCACCACCTCGCAGCCGAGGGCGTCGTACGCGCTGGCGAACTCCGCGCCCGTCACTCCTGAGCCGACAACGATCAGCCGCTCCGGCAACTCGGTCAGTCCGTACACCTGCGTCCAGGTGAGGATCCGCTCGCCGTCCGGCTTGGCGTCAGGAAGCTCTCGAGGGTGTGCTCCTGTGGCGACCAAGATCATGTCGGCTGGCAGGGACTGCTCACCATCTGCGGTCTGGGCGATCACACGCTCCGGGCCATCAAGCCGGCCGCGGCCGGCTACCAGGGTGACGTTCTCGCGGAGCAGACGCTCTTCGATGTCGCAGGATTGTCTCTTCGCAAGATCAAGTACACGCTGGTTGACCGCAAGCAGGTTGACGTGGACGGCGGCCTCGACATCCCCTTGATCAAGCGGGCCGAACCGCATCCCAAGATCGGCCGAGTGGCGGACATCGGTCATGACTTCGGCCGTGGCGATCAAGGTCTTTGAGGGAACGCAGTCGGTGAGCACCGCCGAGCCGCCGAGGCCGTCACTGTCAACCAATGTGACCTCGCCACCCAGCTGGCTGGCCACCAACGCCGCCTCGTAACCGCCAGGACCTCCGCCGACAATCACCACCCGGGTCACCTTCGGCATTCTTCCATCTCCCGTGCGGGGTGCCTGACCAGATAACCTCGCTGCTGTGCTGTACGCGGCGTACGGGAGCAACCTTGATCCCGGTCAAATGGCCGGCCGCTGTCCGCACTCACCGCTGCGCGGCACTGGATGGATCGAGGGCTGGCGCATCACCTTTGGTGGCGAGGGTTGGGACGGCGCGCTGCCGACGTTGGTCGAGCAACCCGACAGTCAGGTCTTTGTCGCCCTGTACGAGGTGACACCAGGTGATGAGAACACCCTCGATGAGTGGGAGAGCGCGGACACCGGTCTGTATCGCAAGGTCCGGGTACGGGTGGCTACCCTCGACGGCGAGCTGACGGCCTGGGTGTATGTGCTGAATGACTTCGAAGGCGGCATCCCGAGCGCCCGGACCATTGGCATTCTTGCCGACGCCGCCGAAGCAGCTGCTGCCCCCAAGGACTATGTCGCGGAACTGCGGTCACGCCCTTGCACCAGCGGCTGGTGAGCCGGATTCCTACGCCAGGCCCACACCGAGCTGCCCTAACTGAGCAAGATCGCCATTTGCCGTCTGAAGACGACTAACGAGTGTCCTTCATGGCATCTGATCACCCCGCGAGCCTTCTCGAGACGGCCCACGTTCTTTCGCAGTTAGTGTTGCGACCATGCGCAACGTTGGCCTGCCATCCGATCCGTACGCCCTCGCCAAGCTTGCCGCAGCCGCCATACTGGAACGCTTCCAGATCGCGCAGCTCGACACCGCTTTCGTACTGGGATCCGGATGGGCGGCCGCCGCTAATGATCTTGGTCAGATGATCGGCAGCTGCGAGCTGGACGAGCTGCCCGGCTTCGCGAAACCAATGGTCATTGGTCATGGCGCAGCGCTCCGGATCGTCTCGGCGCCAACAGGCAAGATCACGGCGATCTTCACTGGGCGCACCCACTTGTACGAGGGTCAGGGCGCGGACCAGGTGGTGCACGGGGTGCGCACTGCCGTCTGTGCCGGCGCCAACGTCATCGTGCTGACCAACGGGTCCGGTGGCCTCAACCCGGACTGGCACCCTGGCTCGACGGTGCTGATCCGCGACCACATCAACCTGACGGGTAGCTCTCCATTGGTTGGTGCACGTTTCATCGATATGTCAATGGCCTACTCGGCGCGGCTGCGTGATCTTGCTCGGTCGGTGGGCCACGGCATGCCGGAAGGGGTTTACGTCCAATTCCCGGGGCCGCAGTTCGAGACCCCTGCCGAGGTGCGGATGGCAGTAGCGCTGGGCGGGGACCTGGTCGGCATGTCAACCACGATCGAAACCATCGCGGCCCGGGAGCTGGGCGCGGAGGTACTCGGCATCTCCCTGGTCACGAACCTGGCTGCTGGGATCTCACCCGAGTCGCTCAGCCATGAAGATGTGCTCGAGGCCGGACGAGAAGCTGCGCCGCGGCTGCGACAGTTGCTCGGGGGAATCGCGGCAACCCTGTGAAAGTCAGGGCACCGGCGCTCTCCGCCGACCTCGTCCGTGCGATCGCAAGCTGGACCGAGCAGGACCCGGATCCGCAGACCCGGCAGCAGCTGGTAGATCAAGCGAAGGCGGCGAATTCCGGGGACGCCCGCGCAAGGGCCGAGCTTGCCGACGCATTCTCCGCCCGACTCCAGTTCGGCACGGCTGGACTGCGTGGCGCGCTCAGCCCTGGACCGAACCGTATGAATCGAGTCGTCGTCGGGCAAACCGCCGCCGCACTCGCCAGCTACCTTCTTGATCATGGTCTGGCTGGTGGGAAGGTGATCATCGGCTTCGATGCCCGGCACAAGTCGGACATCTTCGCTCGTGACACGGCGGAGATCATGTCGGGTGCTGGCTTCCAGAGCATGATCACGTCGGGACCATGTCCGACACCTCTGGTGCCATTCGGGATCCGCCATTTCGGCTGTGTCGCCGGCGTGGTGGTGACGGCATCACACAATCCCCCTCAGGACAACGGCTACAAGGTCTATCTCGGGGACGGCTCGCAGATCGTGCCGCCCGCCGACGCGGAGATCTCTGCATGGATCGACCAGGTCGCTCGGCACAGCCTGGACGACGTGCCGCGCTCACAGTCCTACACAGTCCTCGGAGAGGAATTGCTGTCGGCCTATCTAGATCGGGTTGCCAGCCTGGTACGTCGGGATGCACCGCGCCAAGTGCGCTGGGTTTACACCCCACTGCATGGCGTGGGGGCCGCGGTAGTGGAAAGGGCGGTCAGTGCATGCGGTTTTCCTCATCCTCATGTGGTTGCTGAGCAGGCCAACCCGGATCCGAGGTTTCCGACAGTGGCGTTCCCGAATCCTGAGGAACCTGGTGCCATCGACCTCGCCCTGACACGAGCACAAGAGATCGGCGCCGATCTGGTCATCGCGAACGACCCGGATGCCGACCGTTGTGCGATCGCGGTAATCGTCGATGGGAAGTGGCGGATGCTGAGCGGCGACGAGCTCGGTGTGCTGCTTGGCGAAGACGCGCTGCGGCACGGCGTCCGCGGTACGTACGCATGTTCGATCGTTTCCAGCTCTCTACTCTCAGCTATGGCGACGGCGTACCGCCAACCCTTCGTCTACACACTGACCGGGTTCAAGTGGATCGGGCGGGTACCTGGCCTGGCGTACGGCTATGAAGAAGCGATTGGCTATTGCGTCGATCCGGAGGCGGTTCCTGACAAGGACGGGGTATCCGCGCTGATCATGGTGCTGACCCTGGCCGCCGGAGTCAAGGCCGAGGGACGGACCCTCGCTGATCGCTTGGATGAGATCGCACGCCGTTATGGGGTCTACCAGACCGACCAGGTTTCGGTACGCGTCCCGGATCCCATGATCATCACCTCAGCCATGGATCGGCTTCGGGCGCGCCCGCCCAAAATCCTTGCTGGACAGCCCACCTCGGTGCGCGATCTGGCCCACGGCAGTCAGGAATTGCCGCCCACAAATGCGGTGTTGATCACCGGCGAAATGATCAGGGTCGTAGTCCGGCCGTCTGGTACCGAGCCGAAACTCAAGTGTTATCTCGAGGTACATCTGGGTACCCCGAGCAGCCCCGATCTGGCTGCCACCCGCGCCGAGGCGCGATCGATCCTTGCCACGATCCGGTCGGAGATGTCCGCGGTTTTGGGACTGTGAGCAGGCCTGGTCGACGCAGCGGGAGCAGCGGCCCTGCAAAACTGCATGACTCTTCGGCATATTGGCGCAAATTTGCGCAGGTGCGTTAGAATCTGTGGCACCGGTGTGGGGGTCACGTGGATTTTTTTTGCTCGGGGGAAGGAGACCCATGGCCGAACAGACACATCTCCAGGCACTGGAGGTGCACGAGGTGCTGGCCCGGCACGTGTTGACCGACGGTATGAAACTCGTTCTAGACCTTAAGCGGAGCCTGGGAAGTCGCCTGGTTGATGCTCGTACCGGCGAGCGCTACCTCGACATGTACACGTTCTTCGCCTCGGCTCCGTTGGGGGTCAATCCGCCCGGCATCGCTGACGATCCGACGTTCATGGCCGAGCTTGCCCAGATTGCTGTCAACAAGCCTGCCAATCCGGACATGTACAGCACCGCGTACGCGGAGTTCGTTGAGACCTTCGTTCGTGTGCTCGGTGATCCCGCACTCCCCCACCTGTTCTTCATCGAAGGTGGCGCCTTGGCCGTCGAAAATGCGCTCAAGGTCGCATTCGACTGGAAGAGCCGCAAGAACGAGGCCGCGGGGATCGACCGGAACCTCGGCAGTCAGATCATGCACCTGACACGCGCCTTCCACGGCCGCAGCGGCTACACGCTGTCGCTGACCAACACCGAACCCAACAAGACCGACCGATTCCCGAAGTTCGGATGGCCGAGGATCGACGTGCCGGCGATTACCCACCCGCTCAGTGATCATCTCGATCAGGTGATTGCCGCTGAAGAACGTGCGCTGCAGCAAGCGGAACGCGCCTTCGCCGAGCACCCTCACGACATTGCCGCGTTCATTGCGGAGCCGATCCAGGGCGAGGGCGGTGACAACCACATGCGAGCGGAGTTTCTGCAGGCCATGCTCAAGCTGGTGCACTCCCACGATGCGTTGTTCATCCTGGACGAGGTGCAGACCGGGGTCGGTACCACGGGAACCCCGTGGGCGTACCAGCAACTGGGAATCCAGCCTGATGTCGTCGCATTCTCCAAGAAGGCGCAAGTCGGCGGCGTTATGGCCGGCGGCCGGGTCGATGAGGTACCTGACAACGTGTTCACGGTTTCCGGACGGATCAACTCAACCTGGGGTGGCGGGCTCGTCGACATGGTCCGCTCGCGCCGAGCATTGGAGATCATCGAATCCGAGGGTCTGATCGAGCTGGCTGGGCCTAAAGGCGACCAACTGGTGGCCGGACTCGAGGAGCTTCGTCACGAAACGGAGCTGATCAGTAACGTCCGCGGGCGCGGTCTGTTCGTCGCCTTTGACCTCGAAACCCGCGACGAGCGCGATGCCGTGGTCAACGATCTGCGGACGGTCGAGCGAGTGATTGTGCTGCCCTGCGGCGAGCGCTCGATCCGCTTCCGTCCAGCATTGTCGGTGAGTCAGGATGAGATTGACGATGCCGTTGGAGCTACTCGTCGCTCCGTCGTGCGCATCGCCAGCAAGGAGCTGCAGTACACGTGAGTGGAGATAGGTCGGGGAATGTGATCCCCCGCGCCGCACCCGCGCTTCGCGGGTTGGTGACTTCGGTCATCGACGGCGCACCCGTGCCTGGTGGCCGTACGCTGCCGAGCACGAATCCAGCACGCCTTGATGAGGTTGTCGGCGAGGTGTCCTTCGGCGACGCCTCCACTTTCGTGAGGGCCGCCGAGTCAGCGAAGAAGGCGCAGGAGGAGTGGGCGACGATACCCGCGCCGATCCGGGGTCGCGCGATCGCGCACATTGGCCGGCTGATCGAAGAAAATGCGGAGGCGTTGGCACGACTGGTCACTGCCGAGATCGGGAAGCCGTACTCCGAAGCGCTGGGTGAGGTACGCGAGATCATCGACACCTGCGACTTCTTCCTTGGCGAAGGCCGCCGACTCTACGGGCAGACCGTGCCAAGCGAGATGCCGGACAAGCAGCTGTTCACCTTCCGGAGGCCGGTCGGCACTGTTGCAGTGATCACGGCCGGGAACTTCCCGGTGGCAGTCCCCGCCTGGTACATCGTGCCGGCGCTGCTGGCGGGCAACACAGTTGTGTGGAAGCCAGCCGAATACTCAGCAGTGAGCAGCGCGGCGTTTCACGAACTTTTTGTCCGCGGCGGCGGGCTGCCTGACGGGGTTTTCAATGTTGTGCAGGCCGATGGCCCCGCGACCTTTTCAGGGCTAAAGCAATCATTGGAGGCTGGCCTGGTCGACAAAGTCGGCTTCACAGGGTCGTCCGCGGTCGGCCGGGAGATTGGCGCGTTGACTGGGCGCCATTTGCAGACCGCGTGCTTGGAGCTGGGCGGCAAGAATCCGCTGCTCGTGACACCGAGCGCTGATCTTGATCTTGCTGTGGAGGGTGCGCTGTTCTCGGGTTTCGGCACTGCCGGGCAGCGCTGCACCTCGCTTGGCACGGTCATCGTGCATGCGTCAGTCCATGATCAATTCCTGGCCCGGTTCAATGCGGCCTTGGCCGGCGCCCGCGTTGGGGATCCCACTCACGATGTGTTGATGGGCCCGATGCTTGACGCGAAGTTCGCGGAGCGCTATGAGGAGTTCTTGGGCTGGGTGCAGCCGCATCACGCGGTCCAAGCGGCGTACGGCAGGATCACCAAAGACAACCCGCGGGATCGCTTCGTGGGTGATCCGAGCACTGGGCTGTACTACCACCCGATGGTTGTCGACGGAGTACGCCTCGGTGATCGGATCTTCATGGAGGAGACCTTCGGGCCGATCGTGGGCGTGACCACGTATCAGTCGCTCAACGAAGCCATTGAGCTGGCGAACGCTCCGGGATACGGGCTTTCCTCCTCCATCTACACCACCGATCCCAAAGACGCGTTCACCTTCCGGGACAAGATCAGCGCGGGCATGGTGTCGATCAACAACTCGACCTCGGGCGCCGAGGCTCATCTGCCGTTCGGCGGCAACGGCAAGTCAGGCAACGGGTCCCGGCAGTCCGGCGTCTGGGTGCTGGATCAGTTCACCCGTTGGCAAGCGATGAACTGGGACTACTCCGGGCGACTGCAGAAGGCTCAGATGGACATCGTTGAGCTCGCTCCGGACACCACCTTCCGCCTGTAGAGCTCTTGATGGATCCGCTGGATCGTCACTTCCGCGACTCCCTCATCGACTTGTCAGAACCTGCGGGTGCTATAGGTCCCTCAGATTCTGACAAGTCGGCGTGGTGGTGGGGGCTGTTCGCGGCGCAGGCGACCAGTCGGCACCTGGATTTCGTGGCGCGGGAGCTGCAGCGCGAAGGTCGCGGGTTCTACACCATCGGTTCCTCTGGGCATGAGAGCAACGCCATGGTCGCGCTGGCCCTACGGACCACAGATCCGGCCTTGCTGCACTACCGCTCAGGTGCCTTCTACGTGGCACGCGCCCATCAGGTGCCAGGATCCACGCCCGTCCGAGATGTGTTGCAAGGCCTGATGGGGTTGGCGCATGAGCCGATTGCCGGCGCGAGGCACAAGGTCTTCGGCCATCCCGACCTGGCTGTCATCCCGCAGACCTCGACAATCGCCTCCCATCTCCCGAGGGCAGTCGGCCTGGCGATCGCGCTGCACCGCGCACATCGGCTGCAGGTGGACTGCGAGTGGCCCGAGGACGCCGTGGTGCTGTGCTCATTCGGCGACGCCTCGACGAACCACTCCACCGCTGCCGGCGCAATCAATGCCGCACTGGCCACGGCATATCGAGGGCTGCCCGTGCCGATTCTGTTTGTCTGCGAGGACAACGGCTTTGGCATCTCGGTCCCGACGCCGTCCGGCTGGATCGAGCAGGCGTACGGATCCAGGCCGGGACTGGCGTACGCGTCGGCCAACGGCTCAGATCCTGCGACCGCCTGGCCGACGATCGTGCAAGCCGCGGACACCGTGCGCGGGGAGCGGCGACCAGCCTTCCTGCACCTGCGAACCGTACGTTTCGGAGGCCACGCCGGCAGCGATGCGGAGATCAGTTACCGCAAACCGCGAGAGATCGAAGCGGACTACACCCTTGATCCACTGCTGGCCACGGCTTCCTGCCTGCGTGCAACCGGCGCGAGTGCTGAGGAGATCCTGGCTCGCTACGACGCCATCCGGCTCGAGATTGATGAGGAGGTTGAAAGACTCGCAGACGACCCACAACTCAGCTCTGCGGCGGAAATCATGGCGCCTCTCGCGCCGCGCCATCCGGTCAAAGTCGCGGACGCGGTAGTGAAGCTCCGAACCACACACGATCCAACACCGCGTACCCTCGCCGAGTCCATCAATCGCACACTTGACGAGCTACTGGCCTGTGATCATCGAGTGATCATCTTCGGCGAGGACGTTGGTGTCAAAGGTGGGGTTTATGGCGTCACGACACGTCTTGCCCGGAGACATGGAACCGCCCGAGTCTTCGACACCTTGCTCGACGAGCAGGCCATTCTCGGTCTTGGGCTGGGCGCCGGGCTCGCCGGGCTGATCCCGATTCCTGAAGTGCAATACCTCGCCTACTTACACAACGCGGAGGACCAGCTCCGCGGGGAGGCTGCCACGCTGCCCTTCTTCTCACGTGGCCGCTTCAGCAACCCGATGGTCGTGCGACTCGCCGGTCTCGGCTACCAGAAAGGCTTCGGCGGACATTTCCACAACGACAACGCTGTGGCCGTGCTGCGCGACATTCCCGGGCTCGTGTTGGCTTGCCCAGCACGCGCCGATGACGCCGCCGCAATGTTGCGGACCTGTGTGGCTGCTGCCATCACAGACTCGACGCTGTCAGTCTTTCTCGAGCCCATCGCGCTATACCACCGGCGAGATCTCTACCAGGCTGGCGATCAGGCGTGGCTGGCTGTTGATCATGACGAGCACGTGCCGATCGGTCAAGCCCGGATGTACCTGGGCCCTGAGCCCGTCGAAGGGCGCGCTTCGACAAGCTCAGCGCACAGCACAGCATCGGCAGCACTGACCATGATCAGCTTTGGTAACGGAGTGCCAATGAGCTTGCGGGTAGCCCGCCGGCTTGCATCTGCCGGGATCGCCGCACGGGTATTGGACTTGCGCTGGCTGGCTCCACTTCCGGTCGAGGACATCCTTGCCGCAGCCCGATCGACCGGCAGAGTCCTGGTTGTCGATGAGACGCGGCACAGTGGAGGCGTGGGTGAAGGTGTTGTCACTGCCTTGGTCGAGGGTGGCTTTACCGGACCGGTGCAGCGGGTGTCCAGCCGAGACAGCTTCGTGCCATTGGGCGCAGCGGCTGACTACGTGCTGCTGAGTGAGGAAGAGATCGAGAAGGCGGGACTGAGGTTGATGAGCAGTCCTCACCCCGAAGAGATGGAGACAAATCGATGAGCCGAACGGGACCGCTCGAGCTGCTTGGAATTGATCATCTTCTCAGTGAGGAGGAGCGTGACATCCAAGCGACTGTTCGCGAATTCGTGGAGCAGCGGGTCACGCCGAACATCGCTGACTGGTTCGAGCGTGGAGATCTCGATCTTGGACTGATGCGCGAGGCCGGTGCTCTCGGACTGCTCGGCATGCACCTGCAGGGATACGGCTGCGCCGGAGCGAACGCCGTCTCGTACGGGTTGGCCTGCCTCGAACTGGAGGCTGGCGACTCCGGGGTACGCAGCATGGTGTCGGTTCAGGGTTCCCTTGCCATGTTTGCGATCTGGAAGTTCGGGAGCGAGGAGCAGAAGACCACCTGGCTGCCCCGGATGGCCACGGGCGAGGCCATCGGCTGCTTCGGGCTGACCGAGGCCGACTTCGGCTCCAACCCAGCGGGTATGCGGACGCGCGCCAAGCGGGACGGGGAGGACTGGGTGATCAATGGCACCAAGATGTGGATCACCAACGGCTCGGTTGCCGACGTAGCGATCGTGTGGGCCCAAACCGACGATGGGATCAGGGGCTTCGTTGTCCCGACCGAAACACCCGGCTTCTCGGCTCCCAAGATCACCAAGAAACTGTCGTTGCGAGCCTCCATCACCTCCGAGCTGGTGCTCGAGGATGTCCACCTGCCACCTGATTCCGTGCTCCCGGAGGCGATTGGACTGCGTGGGCCGCTGTCTTGCCTCAACGAAGCGCGATTCGGCATCGTCTTCGGTGTTCTCGGTGCCGCGCGCGATTGCCTGGAAACTGCGATCGACTACGCCATCTCTCGGGAGGTGTTCGACCGTCCGTTGGCCTCGCTCCAGCTCACCCAGGCAAAACTCGCGGACATGGCGCTGGAGCTGCAAAAGGGGTTCTTGCTAGCACTGCACCTGGGGCGGCTCAAAGATGATCATCGACTGGAGCCGCAACAAGTCAGCCTGGGCAAGCTCAACAACGTACGCGAGGCGCTGGCGATCGCCCGCGAGTGTCGGACCATCCTGGGGGCCAACGGCATCACCTTGGAGTATCCAGTGTTGCGCCACGCCAACAATCTGGAGTCGGTGCTGACTTACGAAGGGACCTCCGAAGTGCACCAACTGGTGATCGGGCAAGCCTTGACCGGCGAGAACGCCTTCAGTTGACCAAGCGCACTATGACAGGCGCCCGCTTCGCCGACTGCAGGAGCTAGCGGCTGTGCTGCGTGGACGGTTTCGTCGCTGTTCGCGAGCGACGAAGGAGGCGAATCTGGCGGGCCGCCTGTCAGAGTGCAATTGGAGGGAGTCTCGCGTCAGTGATGCGACAGCTCGGTCCGGATCTTCCGCCGGGATTCGGCGTACATGACCGACTCAACCAGCACGGCACACGCCACGAGGAACGCCACGACCGTCAGCTGCGCCAGTGCCGGCAGCCCCGCGATCAACGGAATGGTCAGCAGCAGCACACCCGCCGCCGCGAGGCGTACGACTGAGACGGTGTGGACCGTGAGCCACTTGAAGATCACGTGGCCCAGCAGGTAGACCACGACGCCGCCGACCAGGGCTGCCAGCGCGACGCTGGGCAACGGATCGGTAAGAGTGTGGTGACTGCTGTCGCTGACGTACAACAGCACCTCTTTCAGACCGAAGGCCACAAGGACGACGCCGAGTACCAGCGGCAAGTGCGCATAGGAGTACGCGTTGCGGGCCAGTCGCGCCCGCGTCTCTTGCGGTTCCGCAACCAAGGCATGCTCGCCCAGCAATGCGCTCACGTCGAAGTACGTCCACCACAGCGCCGACGCCAAGAGCAGGCCTAGTAGCGATGCCGCGATGATGACCCAGGAGATGGGTTCTTTGGCAACTCCGACACCAATGGCCACAATCGATTCGCCGAGGGCGATGATGACGATCAACCCATGCCGTTCGGAAAAATGTCCTGGCGAGGGCAGCCGCCATCCAGAGAAGCCCCCGAGCGCAGTCCCGATGTAGTCGGCTGCGAGCGCCAGAGCCCAAAGCGCGGTTTGCAGCCATCCCTCGAACTGCGACGCCAGCAATAGCAGCACGCTGCTCACGAGGAAGCTGAGGGCGAACCGAAGAACCTGGGACCGCAAGCGAGGGTCTTCTCGGGAAATGATCAGGAACATGACTAGGTGCATGAGACGGAAGAGCAAGTAGCACACAGCGAGCACTACTGGCCCTGACAATCCGCCGGGCAGGTCGTCGAATGCCTCGGGAATGCACAAGGCCAGTACGAACATTGCCGCCATCCCGCCAAGAATGGCCAACTTGATGGGCCGCTCCTCGGCGCTTGCGACATTGGCCAGCCATGCGTACCCGGTCCAAGCCCACCACAGCAGCATGAGTACCAGCGCGCCGCGCAGGATCCCGTGCCAACTCAGCTGATCAGCCATAAACGCCGTTACCTGCGTCAGCGCGAATACGAAAACCAGGTCGAAGAAGAGTTCAAGTGGGGTGACGGTGGCGTGCTCTTCTTCCTGCCGGATGAGTGAACGACCTGCTGGCACGGCAACCATTTTTCCAGCCGCTCGCGCATCGCGCTCCATTGGATTGTTGCCTTCGCTCGCTGCGGCAGGAACGAACCGTCGCAGGAATAGCCGAACGACCGCACGAGTTCTGGCGGTCATGACCATTGAGGGAGTCAACACCATCGGGTTGATCGGCGCCGGGCACATTGGTAGCCAGGTTGCGCGCGCAGCAATCGCCAGCGGCTACCACGTAGTGATCAGCAACTCACGAGGACCGGAAACGCTTACGGACTTGGTGTCCGAGCTCGGATCCCAGGCACGTGCCGGCACTGCTCAGGAGGCGGCGACGGCCGGTGATCTGGTAGTCGTAGCCATCCCGTTCAAGGCGATCGTTGACGTACCAGCCGAGCCTCTTGCTGGCAAGGTGGTGATCGATACCAACAACTACTACCCGCGGCGAGATGGCACCACTGCCGCTCTCGATGATGAGCGCATAACCAGCTCCGAGCTGCTGCAGGCACGGCTACCCGGCGCACACGTGGTGAAGGCGTTCAATCACATTCACGCTCGCCAGATCACGACTGACGGCACGCCGCCCGGCACGCGAAACAGACGAGCCCTGGCGATCTCTGGCGACGATCCAGACGCGAAGGCCCGTGTGGGCGAGCTGATCGACGGGTTCGGTTTCGACGTGGTTGACGCCGGTCCGCTCGCTGAAAGCTGGCGTTACCAACCCGGTATGCCCGGCTACGTCCAGCAGTTGAACGCCGAGGAACTGACGGCCGCCTTAACAACTGCCGAACCGAAGAGATCGCACCTGTGCTAACTGACTTGTCAGGCTCGAGGCGCTCCGCGCTCGTAACGGCCACCTCTGTCAGCGCACTCCGCCTCAGTTGCTTGGACATCGCAGCATCAGCAGATGGTGCGATGTCCGACTAATCGACGCGGAGTGAAATGAAGGGAGGATTCAGCGCCCGATGGGAGCCCATTCGGGGCCGGTCTCCCCAAGCGTCTCGTCGAGCTTTGCGAACAGCGGCGTCGGA
>DATHIJ010000125.1:0-3743 GCA_035489975.1 Propionibacteriaceae bacterium
CCTAGCGGGCGGTCGGTGACTTACGTTCCGCATACCCGTCCTTTGAAACGCCCGATGAGGGTGGGGCATAAACGGACGACACGACAGGGGTTCAATCCGAGCGCGAGTCAAGCCCAGCCGAGTGCAGTTTGCCGTTTCTAAGCCCGCGCAGCCTCTTAGAGCTGCAGCTCCGGCCGCAGCGCTGCGATCTCCGTGCCGCGTGACGGCCCCGACCTGCGGCTGGTCCATGTCAGTCAATCGGCTGCCACTTTGAAAGCATCAATCTCTTGCCCGCGCGACCACGTGGAGCTGGTCAAGGCCCCAGATGCGCCTGGAACGCAGGGTCGAGCTGCAGCTTGCGGCACGCGTCTCCTGCTTCCAAATTGCTGCTAAGAGTGATCGGAAGCCCTTCGTTCGCTACATCGAAAGCTCTATGACTAGTCATTCGTTGTCGTGGGCGTGTTCGCTTAGTTTGGCTGAGGACCTGGTACTCGCCTCCGGCCAGGCGTGCATGACGGCGGCGGCGTTCAGCCAGGTCCTTGTGACCAGATAGTCGAAGCCTGACTGACCTCCAGCGTGAACCCAACCGGTCGATCATCTGACGACGACGCTGATTACCAAACTGCTTACCAATCCGCTCGCACAGTCGTGGTCAACGGCGGCCCCGGGTGACCAATCGCCAGCCTCAGGGCCGGTCCACCACACAGGCCGACTGTCGATGGCATGGAACAGCATGACGATCAACACACTTCCCTTAGCGTTGTTGAACAGCCACGTATAGACGATCGACCATTCGATGGGGAACAACAGGGCGTCAACCCAAATGTCCTCCCCGGTCACCACGAACGGCAGGTGCCAGAAAGCCCATAGCACCCCTAGGATCAGGCTGGCTAGGAGTTCCGAGTACCGGAACTGCAGCCGGGGGAGTGCGTACCCCCTGAACCCCGGGCTCCTCCCACGTGCCAGCGAGGCCAGGGATCAGGAGCCACAGCAAAAACGTCTGCAAGAGGATCGACCAGCCACCCAAATCTGCCGCTGAGGCGGTGCGCTGAGCGCCCCGCACAAGCCACTTTCGCCTGGGCGATTCTCTAGCTCTGGGTTGCCGGAACGAGGTGGTCGAGGAGCGCCTCGACGCGACGCCGGATCTCGTCGCGGATGGGCCGAACGGCCTCCACGCCTTTGCCGGCCGGGTCGTCCAGTACCCAGTCTTCGTAGCGTTTCCCGGGATAGAACGGGCACACATCGCCACAACCCATCGTGATTACCACGTCGGATTCGCGAACGGCCTGGTCGGTGAGGATCTTGGGCTTCGCCGCTGCGATGTCGATGCCCACTTCGGCCATGGCCTGCACGGCTGCCGGGTTGACCTGGTCTGCAGGCTCCGATCCGGCGGAGCGGACCTCAACCTCGCCCTCGGACAGGTGGGACAGGAATGCCGCGGCCATCTGGGACCGGCCAGCGTTGTGGACACAGACGAACAACACGCTCGGTTTCGACATGGAACCGTCAACCTTCCTCAGATATGTGGTTCGGATGTGAAACGACGGCCTGGCCGGCGGTCGGCGGAACATCGGGAAAGAAGAACCGGACCAGGCCGAGACCGACGAGTCCGCCGAGGACCTGGGCGGCGATGAAGAACAGGGCCGACGTGGGCGCGACGCCGGCGAAGGTGTCGGAGAAGATTCGTCCGACGGTGACCGCCGGGTTCGCGAAGGATGTTGAGCTGGTGAACCAGTACGCCGCGCCAATATAGGCGCCGACTGCGGCCGCGGACAGTGCGGCCCGGCCGGTCCGGGCTAACGCGAACACCAACAGCACCAAGCCTGCCGTGGCCACCAGCTCGCCTAGACCGTGACCGAGGCTCACCCGGTCCGTGCCCGAGACCTGGATTGCGGGCAGGTCGAACATGATATTGGCCAGCAGCGCGCCCAGAATCGCCCCGACCAGCTGCGCCGTCGCGTACCTGGCCACGCCCCCAGGGTGCAGGCCGTTGCCTGATCGGCGGGTGAGCAGCCAATCAACCGCCGATACCACGGGATTGAAGTGGCCGCCGGACACCGGCCCAAACACCAAGATCAGCACCGCCAGCCCGAGCGTGGTCGCGGTGCTGTTTTCCAGCAGCTGAAGACCAACATCGGACGGGGACAAGCTGGCTGCGGCAATGCCAGAGCCCACCACCACCGTGACCAAAAGGGCGGTGCCGATCAGCTCGGCCAGCAGCCGGCGCCAAGTTGTTTGGGCGCTGGGCTTGACGTGCCACATATCTCAACAATACTTGACTCAATATCGATAGAGGCAACTGTGGGGGTGGATGTGGCCGGCCGAGCAGCCGTCTTCGCTGCACTCGGTGAGCCGGTCCGCCTGACTTTGGTGGACCGACTTGTCAGCGGCGACGCCTCACCGGGCGAGCTTGCCGCCGACCTCGGATTGGGCAGCAACCTGCTGGCCCACCATCTCCGCGTCCTCGAAGAAGCCGGGATCATTCGTCGGGTCCGGTCGGAAGGGGACAGGCGACGCAGTTATGTCCAACTGCGGCTTGACCATCCAACCGTCTGGGCAGCCGCTGTCTCCGGCCGCATGCCAACTAACCTGCACGCTGTGCCGCGGGTGGTGTTCGTGTGCACCGCAAACTCAGCCCGCTCGCAACTCGCCGCCGCCACCTGGAACCACCTAGGCATCATCCCGGCGACCTCAGCTGGCACCCATCCCGGGCCGCGCATCCACCCGCGGGCCGTCGCGGTTGCCGACCGCCACGGTCTCCGTATGGTACGCAACCGCCCTGAACCCCTCGACGACGTCCTTCATGACGACGACCTCATCGTCGCGGTCTGCGACAACGCCCACGAAGAACTCAGCCACACCCTTCCGCGGCTGCATTGGTCGATTCCCGATCCAGTGCCACTCGATACCGACGCCGCGTTCGAACGCGCCTACACCGACATCAACCGCCGCGTCCACCACCTCGCCGACCTCTACCGACCAGCAGAGAGAGCATCATGACCACACGTTCCTGGAGCAGCCTCAGCATCGACACCACACACGCGCTCCGCACCGCCGCCGCCCGACTCTCCGACGAGTTCGCCGGCACCTTCGGAGCCGAGACCATCGAACGATTCCTTCACTCTTCCTACGACCAGCTCGAACCGCAGGCCAGGGTCACCAAGTTCCTCCCGCTGCTGGCCGAGCGATTCGCCCGACAACAGCTACGAGCCGTCGCCAAACTCGAAGGACTAAATCTCGACGGCAGGCCCACCGTGTTGTTCTTGTGCACCCACAATGCCGGCCGGTCGCAGATGGCCCTTGGATTCTTTGACGCTCTGACCGGGGACCAGGCCGTCGGCTGGTCGGGCGGCTCCGAACCCGGACACGAGGTCAACCCCGCGGCCATCGCCGCCATGGCCGAACGAGGCATCGACATCTCAAATGAGTTCCCCAAACCCTGGACCGACGAAACAGTCCGTGCCGCCGACGTCGTGATCAGCATGGGCTGTGGCGACGCCTGTCCCATTTTCCCCGGCAAACGCTACGAATCCTGGGACGACCTCGACGACCCAGCCGGCCTCGATGCCACCGCGGTCCGCCCCATCCGCGACGACATCGAACGCCGCGTCCGAGTGCTGATCGACGAACTCGAGCTCACTCCGGCCGCTGATCAGCACGTCGGGCGCCGATAACGCGCGAGCCCAGCGCGGTTGTCCCACATGAGGCCTTCAGCCGGCGACGGCGGCGCCGAGCCGCTCGACCGTCAGACGCTAACTCCCTGG
>DATHIJ010000126.1:0-2430 GCA_035489975.1 Propionibacteriaceae bacterium
CATGAGGTGCTGGCCGATCTTGGGGACGTGCGATTGACCGGCACGGTGAGGGACATCATTGGCGACCGCAGGGTGCATCTCAGCTATTCGCGGCTCGCCGCGAAGCACCGGCTGCAAGCCTGGCTGGAGCTGCTAGCGCTGACCGTCACTGATCCGTCCCGATCTTGGCAGGCCGTCACGATCGGACGCGGCGGCTGTTCGCAGCTGGGACGAGTAGACGCTGAATGGGCGCGCAAGGTATTGACCGACTTGATCGACCTGCGGGCCACTGGACTGCGGGAGCCAATCCCGTTCAGCCCCAAGACCTCGGCAGAGTACGCAGCGCTGCGCTACCGCGACCGGCAGCCCGCGCTCTACCGACGGCAGCTCGACAAGCTGTGGGGCCAGGAGCGGGACGAGGCGTACGAGCGGTTCTTCGGAGCTGGGGCCGGCCTCGACGCCATGCTGGCCCAGCCGTCGCTCAGCAGCGAAGCTCGCGGCAGCTTGGCCGAGCCCAGCCGGTTCGGCACCTTGGCGCGACGGGTGTTCCAGCCACTGTTGTCGCTGGAGGATCTGCGATGAGCAGCGACCCGCTCCCCTTCGATGTCTGCGCCGAGCTACCGAGCGGAACCACCGTGCTCGAGGCCAGTGCCGGCACCGGCAAGACCTACACGATCGCCGCCCTCACCGCTCGCGCGATCGCCGAGGGCGTAGCTGAGCTGAACCAGCTACTGCTGGTCACCTTCGGGCGGATGGCGACCAACGAACTTCGGCTGCGAGTTCGGGAGCGACTGGTGTCGGTCGAGAGCTGCCTCGCCGACGCGGTGGCTCAGCGTGTTCCGACCGGGCAGCTCAGCCCCCTCGAGGGCATGCTGACGACCGGTCAGCCTGATGAGCTGGCGTGTCGACGGCAACGGGTTGCTCGTGCACTTGCGGAGTTCGACGCCGCCACTATCGCCACCACACACGAGTTCTGCCTTCAAATGCTCGACGGGCTCGGCGTACTCGGCGACCGGGAGCCGCACGCCACCGTCGTCGAGCACATCAGTGATCTCACGCGCGAGGTGACAACCGACCTCTACCTGCGCCGTTACTCCGCCGGCGGTGTGCCGCCTATGGGCTACGACGTGGCACTGGAGATCGCCCATCAGGCCGTCGAGGCGGTTCATGCCCGGCTAGTGCCCACCGGGCTCGCTCCCGACGATCCCTCGGCCAGTGGCGAGCGCGTGGCGTTCGGGACAGCCGTGCGGAACGAGGTGGACCGACGCAAACGGGCAAGCAAGCTCTTCACCTACGACGACATGTTGACGCGGCTCCGAGATGCGCTGGCCGACCCTGATCGGGGACCGGCCGCGGCCGATCGCCTCAGGCAGCGCTACCGCATCGTGATGGTGGACGAGTTTCAAGACACCGACCCCATTCAATGGGAAATCCTGCGCCGCGCTTTCCACCGACACTCCACGTTGATCTTGATCGGCGACCCCAAACAGGCGATCTACGCCTTCCGCGGCGCGGACGTTTTCAGCTATCTCGACGCCGTCCAGCAGGCCGATCACGTCAGGAGTCTGGTTGTCAATCGGCGCAGTGACCGAGCGTTGGTCGACGCGATGGATGCGTTGATGGGTGACGCTGCCCTCGGTGACGAGCGAATCGCCGTACGCACGGTGACCGCCGAACATCAGCAGCGCCGACTGATCGCGCCCGCCGACAAACAGGACGTGGTGGCGCCTATCCGGGTGCGCGTCATGCCACACCAGGCCGACGCAGAGGAGGTGCCCAGTGTCGGAGCGATCCGTCCGCTGATCGCGGACGATCTGGTTTCCGACGTCACCGCGCTGCTGGGTTCGGGCGCTCAACTGTTCGAAGCTGGCGGCACCCGCCCCGTTCTCCCATCCGACATCGCCGTGTTAGTGCGTAAGAACGAACGCGGCGAAGCGATCCGCGAAAAGCTGGTTGCCGCCGGAGTGCCGGCGGTGATGTACGGGGCGAGCTCGGTGTATGCCTCGCCGATGGCGCAGGACTGGCTGACTCTGCTACTGGCCCTGGAGCAGACGCGGCAGCAGTCGGTGCGGCAGGCTGCCTTGACCTGCTTCTTCGGCTGGACCTTTGCCGACCTTGTCTCCGCCAGCGAGGACGCGCTGATTGAGCTCACCCAACGGATCCGCTGGTGGGGCAAGGTGCTCCAGAGCCGCGGAGTCGCTGCTCTGTTGGAGACTGCAGTGGCCGACGAGCAGATCCCGGAGCGGCTGTTGGGCCTGCGCGGAGGGGAACGAATGTTGACCGATCTGCGCCATCTCGGCCAGAGCCTGCATGCGGCGATGACGTCCGCCCAACTCGGCGTCGGTGCACTTGTCGAGTGGCTCCGCGCACGGATGTCGGGGGCCGCCGAGGTCGGTATCTCTGAAGGCACCCGGCGGCTGGAGAACGATGCCAAGGCCGTCACGATCTTGA
>DATHIJ010000127.1:0-3254 GCA_035489975.1 Propionibacteriaceae bacterium
TGCATGGGGTGTGGGATTGAGCCACGAAAGGTCATACATCGCAGGGGCCGAGGGTTTTCATTCGCTCGAAGGCGACATGTGCGGCACCGCTATGCGAGGTGCTGACGCCCTGCCGGGGTCGAAGGCCACATCACGTGCAAAAGGAACGCATCGGAAGCTGGGAGGTCTCGTGTCTGGCCGTCAGCGTCGCGTGAGAGGGACGGTCCGCATCGGGAAGGCGAGGAGCCGTAGCCGATGACGAACGGGCACGAGAAGTCGGACTCCGCCATAGTAGCTGTGAAGCCGGCGAACAAAGTGGCGCACCCCGCTGCGGAGCAATCCGCTGCGGAGCCAGCCACAGCGGAGCCGGTGGAGCCAAGGGCGGGGACCAAGGGAAATGCGGGCCAGCAAACCATGCCCTGGGCACAGAGCCAGACCAGCATGCCACATGCGCTGGAGCGCATACGGGAAGTAGCAAGGGAAAGGAAGAAGGAGAAGTTCATCTCGCTCATCCACCACATCAGCGTCGATCTTCTTGAGGACGTGTTCTACGAACTCAATGTGGACGCGGCACCGGGAGTGGACCGGCTGATGTGGAAGGACTACGAGGCAGACCTTGAGCGCAATCTCGAAGATTTGCACAACCGGGTCCAAAGCGGAGCGTATCGGGCGCGGCCAAGCCGGCGGGTCTACATACCCAAGCCGGATGGCCGGCAACGCCCGCTCGCGGTCGCGGCCCTTGAGGACAAGATTGTCCAACGGGCTGTGGTCGCGCTGCTGAACGCGATCTACGAGGAGGACTTCCTCGGCATCTCGTATGGGTTCCGGCCTGGGCGTAGCACGCACGATGCGCTGGATGCGCTCTGCGTCGGAATCCACAGCAAGAAGGTGAGCTTCATACTGGACGCCGACATCCGATCGTTCTTGGATGATACTTCATACTACACCCCGGCTTGTGAAGTTTGATCGAAGAGGTCGGATTGAGAGCGGATCACCTTGAGGCGCAACCCTTTTTTACGTCCGCGTTTGACATGAAGGGCTTTGATTTCGCCACGCTTGACACGTTGCCACACCGTTTGTCGAGAAACTCCCAACAGACGCATCGTTTGATACATGGTGAGGAAGTCCTCTGGTGCTTCTTCAGCGACGCGGTTGCGCAAGTCGTCTGTGAGACGAATACGCCAGGGCGCGCCGAAAGTGAGCTGTTCGCCGGCGATGATACCCTCGTTGAGCCAGCGATGAACGGTTGAAGCTGCAACACCGAGCGCTGCCGCTGCTTGTTTGATGTTCATCAGCTCGCCCTGTGGTGCAACAGCCGGCGGCTCGAAGCGTGGGATGTCCCAGTTTCGGCGTAGGCTGCCAACGAGATGAGCTGTGAAGCGGTGACCGTAGGCGGTTCTGCGCTCCTGGCGATTGAGAATGCCGGCAATTACGGCGTCGGGGTAATGGACAGCCAGGCGACGCACCAGCGCGACGGTGTCTTCATCAGTGCGTACAGTTGCGGGCCGGCGTTGCAGGTTGAGATCGATCTCGGTGAGGGTGCCACCACGCCAACGTAGGGTGAGATGAAGGCGGCGTTGCTCTTTGTCGAGGGTGATGATGACTTCCTCGAGCAGGGTGCGCAGCAGTTCCTTTTTGTCGCGCGGTGCGGTGGGTTGGGCGTGCCAAACCTTGAACAAATCGGTGCCGAGCGCGAGCAGGCGGTTACGCTCGTCGACGCTGAGCGTCCGCGGTCGCTGCTGTTCACGGCGTGCGAGTTCGGCTTTGGCCGTCTCCAGTTCACGGAGCGCTTTTTCCCATTCTGCTTCGAGCCCGCGGGCGACCAGCCGATTGTCAGGATCGACGGCCCTGTATCGACGCTCGGTGCGTTGCGCCTCGTAGCTTGCCCGCTCGACCGCCAAACGCCATTGCGCGAGCGCGCCATCGCGATCAACTTCGAGCCGCTCGGCCGCGGCGAGCGAAGCCTCGATACCGAGTGGTGCCAACGCAGCAAGAGCGGCTTGTGCGACTGCCTGGTCGACTTGCACTGCGCCGATGCTGAGGCAGTAGACACCGCGACCATTTGCGATGGTCTTGCCGGCACAGTGATAGCCGGCGGAAGCAGTGCGACCCGTGTAGTGCGTGCGCAACTTGCGGCCGCAATGTCCGCACACAGCGACGCCTTGCAGCAGGGCGCTCCCCTCTCTCACGGCACCCCCACTTGGTTGATGCAGGCGCGGATGCGTGTTGGCGGCGATCCGGGCGCGATTGGCCTCATATGTGGCCATGTCGATGAAGCCTGCATGGTGGTTCGGGATGAACACGGACCAATGTGATCGCGGCAGCTTGCGCACGCGTTTCTTGCGCGCACCTGTGGCATCGAGGGTGACCTCGGCGCGGCTCTTGCCATAGGCATAGGCGCCCGCATAGACCGGATTGGAGAGCACATGATAGATGGCGATGTAGCTCGGGTCGACCCAACGGACGGCACCGCCGTAGCGGGTTTGTAGTGGAAACGATAGACCCTCGCTGCGGAACCAGAGCCAGACGCGGCGTGCCGATCCGAGTTCGGCGAAGCGAGCAAAGACGGTACGGATGGCGGAACAGACAGCCTCATCAGGATGGAAGCGGACCTCGCCATCCTCCTCGCCCCAGATGAAGCCAACCGGAAGGCCGCGCCGCAATTCGCCGCGAGCGGCCTTGTTGCGAATCCCGCCGAGCAAGCGCGCCCGTATGATATGCAACTCAGCCTCGCTCATGGTGCCCTTGAGACCGAGCAGCAATCGGTCGTTGAACATCGCGGGATGATAGATGCCGTCGGCATCGCCGATGAGGGTGTCAGTGAGGCCGCAGAGATCGAGCAGGCGATACCAGTCGGCGTTGTTGCGGGCGAGGCGGGAGACTTCGAGGCCGAGCACGATCCCGACATGGCCGAGGGCGACTTCGGCGGTGAGCCGGGCGAAGCCATTGCGCTCGACAATGCCGGAACCGGAAAGCCCGAGGTCTTCGTCGACAACGATGACCTGCTGCGACGGCCAGCCAAGTGTAGTCGCCTTGGAGGCCAAGGCGTATTGACGCTGTGTCGATTCTCGATTGTGCTCGACCTGCGCAGGCGTGGATTGTCGGAGATAAATGTAGGCGGCGCGACCCAGGTGCGAGGCGCCGATCTTCGTGATGTCATTCATCGGTCGTCTCCGTTTGTTTGGTTGTCTCGCAAGCTTGCGCGATGATGCGTGCCAGAATGTTGAGAGCCTCGGCGCGTGTTTCGGCGTCGAGCTTTTGGCTCAGCGACTGTT
>DATHIJ010000128.1:0-3127 GCA_035489975.1 Propionibacteriaceae bacterium
TCGACGTAGCCTCCTCCGGGAAAGTAGTGCCCGGGATGTCAGATCGGATGCTCCTGCACTGCGGACCCGCTATCGAGTGGTCGGACGTCAGCGACCCATTACGCCGCTCGATGCGTGCCGCCACGGTTTCGGAGGGCTGGGCAAAGACCGTCGAGGAGGCGGACCGGATGCTCGCCGACGGCACAGTGACGTTGGAGCCCGGCTACCGACACGACACGGTCCTGCCCATGGCGAGTGCCATCGGCCCGTCGGCACCGGTCTTTGTCGTCGACAACCAGGACGGTGGCACCCGGGCATTCGCGCCGATCAACCAGGGCCCAGGGGAGACCGCTTGGTTCGGTCGTGAAACGCCGTCGGCGATTGCCCGGCTGGACTTCCTGCGCGACGTCGCGGCGCCGATGCTGAGGCAGATCGTTGAGTCGTCTGGCCCGATCGACCTTTTCAGACTTGCCGCCCAAGGGGTGCAGATCGGCGACGACGTACACATGAGGACCCAGGGCACCACCAGTTTGTTGATCCGCAATCTGCTGCCCCAGATCGCGGGTCTCCGAGATGACGGGCGGGTCGCGCTGGCGGAGTTCCTGTCCGCCAACCATCTCTTCTTCCTGAACCTCGCGATGGCCGCTGCCAAGTCCGCCGCGATGTGGGCTGAACAGGTCGAGGGAGCGAGCATCGTCACCATGATGTGCCGCAACGGCACGTCCTACGGCATCCGGTTGGCCGGCTCGGATGAGGTCTTCTTGGCAGAGGCGCCCGCGGTCGGGCACGCCATCTACTACCCGGACTACGGTCCGGAGACGAGCGCTCGCGACATCGGGGACAGCGCGATCCTCGAGCTCGTCGGCCTGGGCGGGGCGGCCGCGGCCGGCTCTCCTGCGGTCGCTGGCTTCCTCCCGGACGGCCTGGCTGAGGCCGCATCGATGACTGAACAGATGATCTCGATCTGTGCCCAGGAGAGCAGCCGGTTCAAGCTGCCCACGTGGAACTACCGGGGCACTCCACTCGGTGTGGACGTGCGCCGTGTGGTGGAGCTGAACACCACCCCGAAGGTGACGACCGGCATCCTGCACGTGAGTTCAGGTGTCGGCCAGATCGGTGCCGGGGTGGCGGCTGCGCCGATCGAGTGCTTCCGGGCCGCTGTGCGCAGCCTGGCTGCACGATGAGGGTCGAAGTCAGGAGGTGGAGATGGCCGACCGGACGGTATACACCCGCTGGGACGGTGGGATGCGGGCGGTGACGCAGGTTGGTGACTTCGAGGTCGTCGTCGACGAGCCGGAGACCTCCGGCGGCACCGACACCGGTCCACAGCCGACCGATCTCTTGCTGGTCTCGGTCAGTTCCTGCTTCGCCCTTGCACTCGCATTCGTGGCCCGTAAGCGGGGGGTCGATCTGCTCGGCTTGGACGTGACGGCTGTCGGTCGATACGAGGGGTTGAAGTTCTGCGAGATCTCGTTGTCGATCTCCTCCGACAGCCCGCGATCTGTTGTGGAGGACCTGCTGCCTGAAGCGCAGCGTGTCTGTTACGTGTCCAACACACTGCAGCGCCAGCCTGAGCTTACCGTCGAGGTGACGTGAGCGATGGCGTCATTGCTGCTACCTGCCCAGGTGGCTGCGGCGGGTCCGGCCCGGGTCTGGGATCTGATCAGCGGGCCGGTGCGACCGGTCGATGTCCTGGGTCGGTTTGCGACCGCGCTGTACCTGCGGTTGGCGGGGGGAGAGGTCATCGCACTACTCAGCTCGGATGCTGTTCGGCTGCCGATTGGGCTGATGCTGCCGACGTCGAGCCGTGAGTTCCCGCTCACCCACCTGAGCGGCCCTGTCGTGGTGGGCTCGGGCGCCGTACACATGGGCAGCTGGAGTTGTCGGCTCTCGCGGCTAGTCTCGCTCCGGGCGCCGGCGGCCCTCACGCCGGACCGCCAAGCCTGCGAGCACCTCCGGCACTGGCTGGCCCACTGTCAGTCCGCAGACCCTGATCTACGCCTGCTGGATGCGCTGCCGGACGACGCGCACTCCCCTAGGGTGGCGGCTGACCTTGTCCGGCGGCTGCTCGGGGTCGGTCCTGGGCTGACCCCTGCGGGTGATGACATGCTTGCTGGGCTGCTTGTAGGGTTATGGTCTTTCGGCCAGAGGGCCGAGCCCCTGCGACTGGCTGTGCTGGCTGGCCTGGCGGCCGGCACGACCGATCTGTCGGCCGCTCTTCTGCGCTGCGCGGCTCGGGGGGAGTCGATCCCGCAGGTGAACCAACTGCTGCGAACCATGTCCGGGAGCGCGTGGCAGGGTCGGCTCGACCACGCAATGTACGACCTCGTCCGCGTCGGACACACCTCGGGAACGGCGTTGGCAACCGGCGTGTTGGCTGCCGCCACCATGGCGATCGGCGACCGTCGTCAGGCATTCGCCGGCGCCAATTAGTCCGGATGGTAGCGGGTGCGATGCCAAAAACCCCGGGGTGGTGTCTGAGGATTGACGACCCCCCGTTCGGGCTTCCAACCATCACGTGGATATGTCGCCGTCATAATCGGCGGAGGTTCCGGCCACTACCGGCCTTTTCTGGTGTCTTAAGGTCGTGGATGGCGCACGGAGCCCCCCGGCAACGTTTTTGCATCACCGTCTTCGCAACAAGTTATTCAGTCGCTGCGGTCGCTTCTCCTGGTGGGGGTACTGCCAGCTTTCAGCAATTATGCCGGCGATGTTCTCATTTTGGCCAGGCGCTTGGAACGGCTAAAAGCTGACGGAATCGACTGCCGGGCAACCGCCGTAACCGACCCATTGGAAAGCTAAGCCAGCACCGTGTGCCCCATGTGTGCCCCCATGTTGCAACCAAGGCGCCTCCGCCGCTGCACCTTGCACGTCATTCACGCTATGCTCGCGCCCGGTCAGATCGATGCTATGCCTTCGCAACGAGAAGGTCAGGGGTTCGAGTCCCCTTAGCTCCACCACTTTAATGTTGCTTTGACTAGGTCATTTGTTCCTTCGGCAGGCGAGCAGGACTGCGTCCGTATTTCTCGCATGTGCCCCCGGCGTTGCCGTCGTTAAGCTTCTTGGCCCAGGCGCCGCGTCTGAGAAGGTCATTTCTCCACCTAGTGGAAGTTCGCCCCACCACTTTCGGGCCGATCAAAGGCAAATG
>DATHIJ010000129.1:0-7016 GCA_035489975.1 Propionibacteriaceae bacterium
CGGCCATACAGGAGCTCAAATGCGGCGAGCACGGTAGCAATGACGGCTGTACGCGAAGGCGGCATGCCCCCGAGCTCACGAGCGGCGATTGCGAGCGAGATGGCACTCGGTACCGGCAGCTGCTCGTTGTCGAGGCTGACATTGAGCCCTATACCGACCACACAAGCCGGGCCCTGAGAGGTATCGACTCGTTCGGAGAGGATGCCGCAGACCTTGCGACCGGCAATCAGAACGTCGTTCGGCCACTTCAGCACAGCTGGCAGGTTGGCCACACGACGCACGCCGTCAGCGACTGCAAGGCCTGCCAACAATGACAACCAGGTCCATCGAGGCGGATCGATACCGTTCGGTCGCACCAGGATGGACATCGCCACACCGGATCCGGGTGGAGCTGTCCAGGTCCGGCCCTGCCGGCCACGACCCGCCGATTGGTAGTCGGTGATCAGCACGGTGCCCGGTGTTTCGCCCTGCCGCGCCCGTGCGGCAAGATCGGCGTTGGTGGAGCCGGTCTCCGGCACCAGATCGACCCTGTGCCAGAGACCGCCCGGTCGGATGAGCTCCTGCTGCAACTCGGCAAGGTCGATGACGTCGTTCGTCGGCATGCCTGGACATTAGTATTCGGCGCTTGGTAACTGGTTAGAGTCCCAGTCATGGATCGCACGATTCCAGGACCGGACATCCACACCACAGCCGGAAAGCTGGCCGATCTGGACCGCCGGATGTGGGAAGCGGTCCATGCCGGCTCGGACGCAGCCGTCGAGAAGCAACACGCCAGGGGTAAGAAGACAGCCCGGGAGCGGATCCAAGTGTTGCTGGACACCGATTCGTTCACCGAGCTGGACGAGTTTGCGCGGCATCGCTCCACATCGTTCGGTATGGAGAAGCGGCGACCCTACGGCGACGGTGTCGTCACAGGCTTTGGCACGATCGACGGACGCGCGGTTTGCGTATTCAGCCAGGATGTGACCGTTTTCGGGGGCAGTCTCGGCCAAGTGTACGGCGAGAAGATCGTCAAGATCATCGACTTCGCGCTGAAGACGGGCTGTCCGATCATCGGTCTCAACGAGGGCGGCGGCGCCCGCATCCAAGAAGGGGTTGTCTCACTCGGCCTCTACGGGGAGATCTTCAAGCGCAATACCCATGCTTCTGGTGTCATTCCGCAGATTTCATTGATCATGGGCGCAGCCGCTGGCGGGCATGTCTACTCCCCTGCCCTCACCGACTTCGTCGTTATGGTCGATCAGACCTCTCAAATGTTCATCACCGGCCCGGACGTGATCAAGACAGTGACCGGCGAGGACGTATCCATGGAGGAGTTGGGCGGTGGGCGTACCCACAACACGAAGTCCGGAAATGCGCACTACCTCGGGGCAGACGAGGAAGATGCGATCTCTTACGTGCGGACCTTGATCGGCTTCCTGCCGCAGAACAATCTGGAAGACCCACCAGTCTTTGACGTGGAGAATGCGCTCGAGCCAGACGACATGGACCGGGATCTCGACACGCTGATTCCCGACTCGCCCAACCAGCCCTATGACATGCACGAAGTCATCTCGCGGGTCCTTGATGACGCCGACTTTCTGGAGGTGCAAGCGCTCTTCGCTCCCAATGTGGTAGTCGGCTTTGGCCGAATCGATGGGCACAGCGTCGGCGTGGTGGCGAATCAGCCACTTCACTTTGCCGGGTGCTTGGACATCAATGCGTCCGAGAAGGCTGCGCGATTCCTCCGGACCTGCGATGCGTTCAACATCCCGGTGATCACTTTCGTGGACGTACCCGGCTTCCTCCCTGGTACTGATCAGGAATGGAACGGCATCATCCGGCGAGGCGCGAAGTTGATCTACGCCTACGCTGAGGCGACGGTACCGTTGGTCACGGTGATCACCCGCAAGGCGTACGGGGGCGCCTACGACGTCATGGGATCAAAGCATCTTGGGGCAGACCTCAACCTGGCGTGGCCCACTGCACAGATTGCTGTGATGGGAGCGCAGGGGGCAGTGAACATCTTGTACCGCAAGGAACTCGCCGCAAGTGATGATGCTGAGGCGATGCGTGCGAATCTGATAACCGAGTACGAGGACGAGCTGGCCAATCCGTACCTTGCTGCCGAGCGCGGCTACGTCGATGCGGTGATCAACCCGCACGAGACCCGTGTGGAGATCACCAGAGTGCTGCGCCTGCTGCGTACCAAACGCCAGACCTTACCGCCCAAGAAGCACGGCAACATTCCACTATGAGCGGCCCTGATGATCAGAATCTAGAGTTCACCGTGGTCAAAGGCTCGCCGACGGAGGACGAACTCGCAGCCGTGGTGACTGTGCTGACGACGGAGTTCAATCGACCGCGCCAAGGCGAAGCGAAGCCGGCTCAGTCCGGCTGGTCGGCGTACTGGCGATCAGTTCGTAGCCCCCTCCAGCCGGGTCCTGCGTCGTGGCGAATGTCTGCAAGGCCGCAATAGTCCCGCCACTCGTCGACGTGACGAAACCGGTCACGTCCAACCCGTAGCGGGCCCTCAGGTTCAGGTGATCCTCGCAACACCGCCTTGGTCTGCGGCCATGATCTCAAGCCCCGAAGGCCGTCTAGATGTCGCGCCAGATCGCAGACTTGCGGATCTCGAACTCGGCGGCGCTGATCATGCCACTGTCACGCAGGGCGCGGAGTTCGGCCAGCACCTGCAGCGGGTCGCGCTTTGGCCGAGTTTCCCCGCGGATCGCCTCCCGCGCGTCATCGGCGAGCATCTCCCCCTGCCTACCGAGGATCTGGTCGACGGTAAGAGTGCCGTTGTAGGTGGTGACGCGTACGGTGCCGGAGACCCGACGGGTTGAGCCCTCGATGACAAGGACATCCCCAAGCGGCACGCTAAAGGCGCTGGGCCCGGCGCCGCGGCGGGAGCGGAAGAGGATGCGTTCGCTGGTCAGCACCAGCAGGCCCATCTCGCGGGCGTACCGCCCGTCCATCATCCGCAGAACGGTCTCCGAGTCGGTGAGGGATGACTCAAGCCTGACCACATGGACATCAGAGCGCTGGTCGGAGGCCATGGCAGCCGCCGCAGCCACCACATCAGGGCGCAGGTTGTACCGTGCCAGGCGCTCGCCGACACTTGGCGGCCGTAACCACCGAAGCCATGACATAACCGCACCCCTGTCGTCGGATGATCATCGATGATGACACTCGAGCCTCCACCGCACCAAGTAAGCACAGCATGGGCCCAGGCAGGGCTTGGCCGGCGAGTACGGATACGGCCGCCTGAGGCACGCTGCACGATCGCTGGTGACCGATGGCGGCGACGGGTGAGAATCTGCACCCTTCTACGCTGTGCCCATGTCTCTGCGCTCTGGGATTCGGCCAAATCCGGACGAGCGGTCTCAGCCGAGCGCCCGCCAGGTCGACGCCATCGCGGATCGCTACGTCGACGAATGCGTCGCGCGATATCCCGAGATCGCAACATTCCTCGGGATTCGCGATCACGACGACTCCTGGAGCGACTACTCCCCTAGCGGTCTGGCCGACCGTGTCGCACACATCCGCGCCACGATCGCGGCGCTACACGCCGCCGCGCCTTCCGATGAGCGGGAGAACAGCGCGAAGGAAGCCATGCTGGAGCGGCTGAGCCTGGACGTCGAGTTGTACGACGCCCACATCACAGCCTCGCGCGTGAGCGTGATCGGTGGTCAAGCACAAGAGATCCGGGCCATCTTTGATCTGATGCCGACTGAGTCAGAAGATGCGTGGCGCAACGTAGCCGCCCGGCTTCGCTCGGTCCATCGCCCGCTCGGGCAGGTCCAGGAGACTTTGACCGCTGAGGCTCGCGAGGGCAACATCTCCGCGGTCCGCCAGATCTATGCGACCATCGAGCAGATCCGGTCCTGGACGGGTGAGACCGGCGACGACGACTTCTTCGCGGGGTTGGTCGCGCGGGCGCCAGAGCACGATGCCCTGCGATCCGCTCTCGGCAGCGCAGCCGACGAGGCGCGGCAAGCGTTCTCCGACTTCGCAGACTGGCTGGGCACCGTCCTGGCGCCGCTCGCCCCAAGTCTCGATGCGGTCGGCGAGGAGCGGTACGCGCTTGACTCACGTTATTTCCTCGGGGCGGTGATCGACCTCGATGAGGCCTATCAGTGGGGCTTCGAGGAATTGCACCGAATCCAACAAGCCCAACGGGCCATTGCACAAGACCTCGTAGGCGAGTCCGACATCAAGGCGGCGTACGCGGCACTCGATGCGGACCCCGCCCGCCGCCTCGAGGGCGCGGAAGCGTTCCGCACCTGGATGCAAGACCTTGCTGACCAAGCCGTCGCTGACCTAGCCGGCAAGCACTTCGACATCCCCGACCCGATCAAGAAGATCGAGTGCTGTATCGCTCCGACCCATGACGGCTCGATCTACTACACCGACCCAGCCGAGGACTTTTCTCGGCCAGGGCAGATGTGGTGGGCGGTGCCCGAGGGGATCGACACCTTCTCCACCTGGAAGGAAGTCACCACCGTCTACCACGAGGGCGTCCCGGGTCATCACCTGCAGATCGCCCAGAACGCGTACCGGTCCGAGCTGCTGAATCGCTGGCAGCGCAAGCTCTTCTTCTGCTCCGGCCATGGTGAAGGCTGGGCACTGTACGCCGAGCGGCTGATGGACGACCTCGGATACCTCGAGCCGGGCGACCGAATGGGCATGTTGGACGCCCAAGCATTCCGGACCATCCGGGTGATCATCGACATCGGCATGCATCTGCAACTGCAGATCCCGCGGATCAATGCATGGCACTTCCGGCCTGGCCAACGTTGGACTCCCGCCGCCGGGTTTGAGTTCCTGACCGACAACTGCTCCTCCGACGAGCCGACACTGCGCTTCGAACTCAACCGTTACCTGGGCTGGCCTGGGCAGGCGCCGTCCTACAAGGTGGGTGAGCGGATCTGGCTGGATGCCCGGGAAGATGCCCGGCGGCGTAAGGGTGCCGACTTCGACCTGAGCAAGTTCCACTCCGACGCGTTGAATCTTGGGCCGATGGGCCTAGATCCGCTTCGCGCCGCCCTCGCTCGGATTTGACCTCCGATGGCGCCTGCGGTCCGGCTTGTTCTGGCGTCGGCATCTGATGCCCGGCTGAGAACATTGCGCAATGCAGGACTGGATCCTGAAGTCATCGTCTCGGGTGTTGACGAAGACACACAGCCGGTAGACGGCGTACCCGAGCTCGCCATACGACTCGCCCGGCTCAAGGCGGAGGCCGTCAGCGCTCGGATTGATCATGGACCCCGAGCAACGGTAGTGATCGGCTGCGACTCACTGCTGGAGCTCGATGGCGTGCCATACGGCAAACCTGGAACGCCGGCTGAGGCCATACGACGCTGGCAACGGATACGGGGGCGCGCCGGGCAATTGCACACCGGTCACCACGTTGTCCTGCGTCGAGGAACAGAAACAGGGGCCCGCACCGCTGTGGCATCGACATTGGTGTACTTCGCCCCTATCACCGATGCGGAGATCGAGGCTTATGTGGCCAGCACGGAGCCCCTGCAGGTCGCAGGCGGTTTCACAATCGACGGCCTCGGCGGACCCTTCGTGACCGGCATCGAGGGCGATCACCACAACGTTGTCGGGCTCAGCCTGCCCTTGCTGCGCACCATGTTGAACGAGCTCGGCATCTCCTGGCCGAGCCTGTGGCGCGTGTGATTTGCTCCGCTCATTGCTGAAGGGTTGCTGAAGGACGGTCGCGATCAACCCCGACTGTGGCGTCTGCTGCCCAACACTGGGACGCATGAAGCAGCTAACGAAGATCATCGTTGCTGGAGTCAGCACCGCTGCGGTGACCGGGGGAATTGGCGCCGGACTCGCGTACGCAGACCCGCCGATCTACGGGGATCCGACAACGAGCCCAACCGTGACGGCAACAAGCAGTCCCACCGACCCCACCCGCACCAGTGAGCCCAGCGACGAACGCGATCAGAACCGCGACCGCCGACGGCCCCCTCGCCGACACTTGCGATTCATGGCTCGCGCGTTGCACGGTGAAGTCACCCTTGCCGGCGAGAAGCACCGGGTGATCGTCTTCCAGCGGGGCACCGTGGAGAAGGCCAGCTCAACGTCGGTGACCGTGAAGAGCAAGGACGGCTTCGTTGAGACGTACGTGCTGAGCGAGGACACGAAGGTGCGCGAGGACAGGCAGGACGCAAAGGTGTCTGACATCGACACCTCTGACCGGGTCCTGGTGGTAGCCACCAAGGACGACTCGGCTCTCAACGCTCGCCGGGTGGTGGTACGCGGCGAGTGAGCCTCATGCGCGCCGAGCTTGTCGAAGGGCTGCAGGGATGCACCCTTCGACAAGCTCAGGGCGCATCTACAAACCCGACGCGATAAGCACTATCAAGATCAAATTCAGTGTCGTGACGACGCCGATTACCAACCAGGCGACGCCAATCGTGGCTCGCCTAGTTGGCACCAGGTGCATCAGATCCCGATCGGAGGCAATTCGAACCAGCGGGACAAGGGCAAACGGGATTCCGAACGACAAGATCACCTGAGACAAGATCAGCAATCGGGTCGGCTCCAGGCCCAGCCCGAGCAAGATCAGTGCTGGAATCGCAGTCAACAAACGGCGCCAGAGGATCGGTATCCGACGGTGCAGCAGGCCGTCCATGATCACAGCGCCGGCATAACCGCCTACCGAAGTGGAGGCCAGGCCCGACGCGAGCAGGGCCAACGCAAACAATCCGGCGAGTAGCGGGCCCAACTCTGCTCCGATGGCGCTATGAGCGGCCTGCAATCCGTCCACATTCAAGCCATACAGGGTGCTTGCAGCGAGCAGCAGCATGCCGATGTTGACGGTTCCGGCGACCAGCATGGCCAGTCCAACATCGAGCCGGATGGTCTTGAGCATCGGAGCGGCGCAGTCGGGGTCCGCACGTCCGTGCCGGTCCCGGATGAGTGCGGAATGCAGATAGATGGCGTGCGGCATCACGGTCGCGCCGAGCATGCCGACTGCGAGGACTGCGCTTTCGGCGCCGCTGAGTGCCGGCACCAGC
>DATHIJ010000130.1:0-3399 GCA_035489975.1 Propionibacteriaceae bacterium
GGTGGGTAGCGTGCTTGACGATCATCACTGGCCCGATGGCCGAAGCGTCGCCGTGGTGACACCACTGGTGGCTCGAGCGCTCCTAGTCCACGCGCTGGGAGCGACACCCGAGGTGATCTTCCGCATCGACATTGCACCGCTGGGTCGAGCTTTGATCAGTAGGAGCCACCAGACATGGCGGCTCACCAGCCTTGGGCGTGCTAACTACAGCGCTCGAGCGCACGGCGACGCCTAGTCGATCACTGGCAGTCAGGATCGGGTCATGGTCGAGCTGTAGCCGCCACCGCCGGGGTCGACCCAGTCACCGCCGATCGTTTGATCGTAATCGCTGAACTCGCCCCGATAGAAGGCCGGGCTGCCTTTCGCGCCGGCCCAGATGGTCAGCGTGTTCCCGACCAGTTCGTAGACGTAGTCCAAGGTGTTGCCGGCCGAATCGTAGAAACGTGAGGAGATCTCCTCGCTGGGCGGCTCGCCGAAGGGTCGGAGGTGGCCGATCACCTCCAGACCGGTGGTCTGCTGTCCGTACTGGGTGAGCTGGACGTGTTGCAGCAGGAAGAACCGGCCTGGCATCCACTCATAGCGGACTGTGCCTTGGGCTTCACCAGTCACGGTCCAGCTGCCGACTAGGCGGTCGAGTGCGGCCATCGCTTCGCTGGGCTGCATGGGCTGGTCGGGAGTGTAGGCATCGTCGGACATGGTCGTTCCCTTTCTGGTGGGCCCGCGGATCGGGCTGAGGCCGCTACATCGGAGCCAGCGCGGCGGTTTCGACATCGCTCATGCGAGCAGTCGATGTGATCTGAATCACACTGACGTGATGTCGAATCGCCCGGCGTCCCTCGGATGTAGCGGCATCCACTCACCAATCGAAGGAGTCGTCATGTCCGCCACATCCAACGCGTCGGCCGCCAGCTCGATCGACCAGTCGCGCACATCACCAATGTCCACTCGGATCCTGTTGATCGCCGGCGCCGTTGCCGGACCATTGTTCGCTGTGCTAGCCACCGGGCAGGTCTTGCTCCGCGACGGCTTCGACTTGCGGCGGCACCCGCTGAGCTTGCTCGCGACGGGCGGGCTCGGCTTTGTTCAGATAAGCAATTTCGTACTCGCCGGCGTTGGTGTGCTCTGTCTTGCTGTCGCTGTCCGGCGCACCATCACCGCTGGCGTCGGTCGACGCCTGCTGGCTCCATTGATCGCCGTGTTCGGCCTCGGGTTGATCGCGTCGGGTGTGTTCGTCATGGACCCTGAGAACGGGTTTCCGATCGGCACTCCCGAAGGACCGGCGCAGGCAATGTCGTGGCATGGCATCGCCCACGTCGTTGCTGCGACGGTGGCCTTCACTGGGCTGGCCGCGGCCTGCATCGTGCTGACCGTACGGATGGTCCGTCGCCGCGCCGGCTGGCCGGCTGTGCTGAATGCGTGCGTCGCGCTGGTTCTTCTGGCGCCAGTGAATCCGGCGTGGGCGAGCATCCAACTCGCCGCCACCGCCCTGGTTGGCTTCACGTGGACGACCGCGCTGGCACTGTGGCTGCTGCGATCATTCCCGGCTCGTTGAGTCCGACTACGCTGCACCCACACCGGATTGAGGAAACAGTCATGAAGTATCTGCTACTCAGCTACACCCCCATTGCCGAGTGGGATTCCTCCAAGCCCGACACGCCCTCGCCCGAGGCACTTGAGGCGTTCGCGATGTACGAGAAATTCCAGGCGGAGCTAATGGCGTCCGGAGAACTTGTCGCCACCGAAGGCCTGGGACACCCGTCAATGTCTCGGACCCTGCGCAAACAGGCCGACGCTGTCGTGGCCACCGACGGACCGTTCGCTGAGCTGAAGGAAGTGCTGGCCAGCTACGCGGTCATTGACTGCAGTGGCTACGACCGTGCCGTAGAGATCGCCCGTCAGGTAGTCGCCGCGATCGGTGACACGGTTGAGATCCGACCCATCATGGGTGAGGACTTCGGCGAGTCCCCTGCCCAGGCTTAGTGTCAGCCCCTACACCAGAGCTTGAGCACCTGCTGCGCACCGAGGCGCCGCAGGTGCTCGGCGCGTTGGTGCGCCGATTCGGCCACTTCGACATCGCCGAGGACGCGGTCCAGGAGGCGCTGCTGGCGGCCACCCAGCAGTGGCCGACTCGCGGCATTCCCGAGCATCCCCGTGGCTGGCTGATCCGGGTGGGCTACCGCCGCATGGTCGATCAGCTACGCGCCGACCAGCTCCGGCAGCGCCGCGAATACCAGCTGGCCAGCCAGCCGACGCCGGCGCCGTCCGACGAACCGGCCGCCGACGATAGCCTGACCCTGCTGTTCTTGTGCTGTCATCCGAGCCTCAGCCCGGTCTCCCAGGTCGCGCTGACGCTGCGGGGCGTTGGTGGGCTGACTACCGCTGAGATCGCCCACGCCTATGGAGTCACAGAGGTTGCCATGGGTCAGCGGATCAGCCGTGCCAAACAACAGATCAGGTCCGCTGGCGGACGGTTTGTCCCGCCATCGGCTGAGGACCGAGAGCACCGACTGACCGCTGTGCTGCAGGTGCTGTACCTGATCTTCAACGAAGGCTACGCGGCGACCGCCGGTGAGCAGCTGCACCGGGTTGACCTGACCACCGAGGCGATTCGGCTGACTCGGATGCTCCACGGACTGCTCTCCGATGAGCCGGAGGTAGCTGGGCTGCTGGCCCTGATGCTGCTCACCGACGCGCGCCGACGCGCCCGCTCCACCGAGTCCGGGGACCTGGTCACCATGGAACATCAGCAGCGCGACCTGTGGGACGAGGCCCTCACCGCCGAGGGAACCGCTCTGATTACCGCCGCGATGCGCCAGCGACAGGTGGGGCATTACCAGCTGCAAGCCGCTGTCGCCGCCTTGCACAATGGGGCACCCAGTTATGCCGAAACCGACTGGCCGCAGATCGCCGCCCTTTACGCGTGGTTGGAGCAGCTCACCCCAACCCCGCCCGTCCGGCTCAGCAGGGCCGTCGCTGTCGCAATGGCGTACGGCCCCCGGCGCGGAATTGTGCTGCTAGACAGCCTCGCCGACGACCCGCTCATCCGGCAGCGGGAGCGAGCCGTCCGCGCGCACCTGCTGGAACTCGACGGCGACGCCCAACAGGCCGCCGAACTCTTCCGAGAAGCGGCCACCCTTACCGATAACCTCGCCGAGCGCCGGTATCTCGAGGGGCGAGCCGAGCACCTCGAATCGCGAGACGAGTGACCCTCGGTCGTTGGGTGCCTTTTCGTTGGTCTCAAGCGGGCGTGAAGCCTGCAACGGCGCCAATGACGGTGATCGCCGGCGGCTTGATTCCCGCGTCCTTGGTGCGTGCTGCGATGTCGGCGACGGTGCCGCGCACTGCCTGCTGGCTGGGCAATGCCGCATCGGCGACCGTCATCGCTGGCGTGTCCGCGGC
>DATHIJ010000131.1:0-3892 GCA_035489975.1 Propionibacteriaceae bacterium
TGATAGGGCTGGGCATCATCACTCGGTCGTATCCGCAGGCCATCACGGTCGCTGTGGTGATTGTCCTACTCGGCTGCGCAGCCCTGGCCTGGAGCTACCGTGAGGCCCGACTTCCGGTACTTCTGATGTTGGGGCAGGGACTGTACCTGCTGATCATCCCGGTGTGGTTCGCACATTTCGCCGGCTTCACTGCAGCTCCGATTGCTCTCACCGCAGGCGCGGCGATCAGTCGCTTGATCGCGCTGGTCCGCGCCAGACCCGCACAGATCGCAGTTGGCGTAGTCGCGGCCGCTGCGCTGCTTGGGTACGCGACAGGCTGGGTGGGGCTCACTTACCATCGCCGGCTGCCCGATCAATTCCGAGAGCTCACGGCTGGCAGCCCGGGATGCATCACGTCCGATGACCCAACTGCGCTGGTGGCAACCGACACATTGAGCCGCAACGTGAGTCGCGGCTGCCACTTCATTGCCGATTTCGGCGGCCACTCCCACGACATGGGCGCCGCGGCCGGAGCTCATGTGCCGCGCAACGACAATCAGGCCTTCCAACGCTTCGCGCTGGACCACCTGCGGAGTGGTTCGGTGACTATCCTGATCCGATACTCCGGCGGTCGGGGCTTCAACGAGCAGACGACTGCCGTTCTGGAGCAGTGGCCGTTGCTGGCGAGCTCTGGTCGGTACCAGGTACGGCAACCGGTCGCGCTGGGTCAGTCGGGAGGGACAAGGTGACGGCTGCACCATGATCATTGCTGAGGCTGGCGACTCCGCCATGGGCCTCAGTGATCGCCTGCACAATGGCCAGGCCCAGCCCGCTGCCCCGCCCGGTGCTCGCGGTCGGAGCGAAGCGTACGAACGGATGGGCCAGATAGCTGTCGGCGAAGCCCGCACCATGATCACGAACCTGTATCTCAACGGCGTCGCCGGTGCGTTTGCCGATCATCTCTACATTCCCTGCACCGTGCGTCAGCGCATTGTCCACTAGGTTGCTCAGGACGTATTCCAGGCGCTGTCGATCCGCCAAGATCATGGCCTCATCAGATTGAACCGTGATCACGCGCCCGTCCAGCTGTGCTCGACCGCGGCCACGCTCGGCCACCTCGGACAGCAGATCATGAACGTTCACCGACTCCCGGCTGAGGCTCAATCGCTCTTCATCCGCGGCTGCCAGCAGCAGCAGCTCTTCGGTCAACCCACTGAGCCGATCCGTCTCCTCACCGATCGACGCCATGCTCGCGCGAAGATCATTTCCTTTCGTAGTCCCAGACTGGGCGAGCTCGACCTCGGCCTTGATGATCGCCAGCGGGGTGCGCAGCTGGTGGCTGGCGTCGGCCAGGAAGCGTCGTTGCTGCAGCAACGCGTCCTTTTGCGCGGCTTGGGCGCGCCCGATCCGGTCCAGCATGTCGTTGAGGGTGCGGCCCAGGCGCCCGATCTCATCATCGACCGGCGAAACCGGCAGCGGCGCCCGCCTCTCGGCAAGATCATCTCCGCTGATCGCTGCCGCTCGCCGCCGGAGGGTTTCGACCGGACGCAAAGCAAGGCCAGCAACCCAATAGCCGATCCCACAGGAGGCGATGAGTGCTGCAGCAAGTCCGACTATTTCGACAGCCAAGGCCGAGGCCAGCGTCTTGGCGCGCTCATCGAGGGACTCGGTGACCACGACGATGAACGTTTCCCCCCGGGCCTGGACCGGCATCGCGAAGATCCTGAGCGACTCGTCGAGCATCGCATCGCCCGGCCGGTCGAGGAACAGCTCCCTAGTGGCTGCGGCTCGCAGCTGCTCTGCCGTCAGCAGCCTTACGTCGCCGTGAGAGCTGGCGGCCACCACGCCGCCTGCTGGAGCGAGGATGTGGGCGACGCTCTCGTCTGGCTCAAGATCCTCGGAGTGAGTGGGCAACCCGGAAACGGGAGACCGGATAACCAGCTCCCGGAGCTGGTAGGCGCGCGTGCGGAGGTCGCGCTCAATGGCGGCGTCGACGTTAGCGCTGAGCTGGGCGTGAAGAAAAACGCCGACAGCAGTGAGCACCACTGTCAACCCGAGCGCGAATGCCAGCGTGAGCTTCCAGCGGATGGGCAGCCGGCTCATCAGGTCTCCTCGGTGCTGAGCCGATAGCCAAAGCCGCGTACCGTCTCGATGTTGTCGGTGCCGAAGGGCCGGTCGACCTTCTGCCGAAGGTATCCGATGTAGACGTCGACGACGTTGGACCGATTGTCGTAGCTGTCGTCCCAAGCGGATTCCAGCAGGTCGAAGCGTGATACCGCCTCGCCGGGCCGTCGCATCAGCGTCTCCAGCAGTGCGAACTCCTTTCGCGTCAGCTCGATCGGGATGTCCTCCCGGTGCACCGTACGCGCCGCGGGATCCAGCCGAAGCTTGCCGACGGTCAGCACTGGCATCTGGACGTCACGGGGTCGGCGCGCCAGCGCGCGCAGCCGAGCGAGCAGTTCGGCAAAAGAAAATGGCTTAGCGAGGTAGTCGTCGGCGCCGCTGTCGAGCCCGGTAACCCGATCATGGATGGTGTCGAGCGCGGTGATCATGAGTACCGGAGTGGTGACGCCATGCCGACGAAAGTCTCGACACAGGGTGAATCCGTCAGTGTCCGGCAGCATCACGTCCAGGGTGATTGCGTCGTACGCGGTCGCCGTCGCCATCCAGAGTGCCTCGCTGGCATCGGTTGCGACGTCGGCAGCCAGACCCTTCGCGGTGAGGCCTTTCCGCAATAGGCTCGCGAGCTTGGGCTCGTCCTCCACAATCAGGACTCGCACAACATCAAGGATTTCACGATGATCGGCAGCGAACCATAGCCCTGGCTGCCCTGGGGGCTACGGATTAGGCGCGCCAAGCGGGCCGGTGCCATCTTGTGAAGCCGCCTTGTCGAGCTTGACCAGCGCCTCACGCGCAGCGCCGCCGGAGATGTCCACGGCGAGCACCGGCCCGATGTCTGGTGCATAGAGCTTGTATTCCACGACGTCCGGCTCAAGGTTCGTAGTGTCCCTGGTGAGCAGCGCATCGCTGTAGCGTCCGGTCGGCACCTCAACGAGCTGGTTGATGCCGAGCACCTCGCCGTTGTCCTCAGCCTCACCCTTCAGGTATTCCTGACGATACTTTTGGCCGACCTGCGGCTCGGCGGGCAGCAGGATGCCGGGCAGTGCGCCCCCAACGCCGGCCTCGAAGGAACCCTCACGACTGGCGATCTTGCCATTCTCGAACTCTGCGGTGTCCTCGCCCATGTACCAGACGTTGCCGGCTGAATCTTGCGCGTACCAGTCGAGTGTGTCCTCGACCAGTTCGCCATCGCTGCGCACCGTGTCACGAACGACCCGCGCTGTGATCCCGTTGGCCAGCTTCTTGGTCTCCGCGGTGGCAACGACGACGACAGTCTGAACCTCGCCCTTCTCGTCCACGTCGCGGTAGGTCCATCGAGTTCCCGGCTTCATCGGCCAGTACGGGTGCGTGATATCGGTGGTGAAATCTGCCGGATTGAGATTGACCGGCTCTGAGCCGATGGGAAGCGTGGATTCAGGTGCCGAAGTAGTAGCCGCAGGGCTGGATTCCAGCGCTGGAGTGCTTGGACTCGTCGCCGAAGGCGTGGTCGCGCTTGTACAACCTGCACACAGGATTGTGGCAGCAAGAATCAGCGGCAGCGTACGTTGTTTCATTTCGGAGTTCCCTCCCCCGAGTAGTCCCATTGCGGGGAGCATCACACCGCGGCGATGAGAGACCGGTGAGAGGAGTGAGGGTTACGCCGAGTTTTGGAGCTGGCGGATGCGGTCGAGCAGACCGGGCATGGCGGCTTCGATTGCGGTGAGTGTGTCGTAGAAGCCCGCATCAGAGCCAAACCAGGGATCGGGAACACCAGATCCAGGCACAGCTGTGGGGTCGAATTCGGTGAGCAAGC
>DATHIJ010000132.1:0-7282 GCA_035489975.1 Propionibacteriaceae bacterium
GGCCCGCTGCTACCCGGCCAGAACTGCAGTCCGTCGAGGCCCTGGAGGTGGACGGCCGACCGCCGACCTGAAGCTGCGGCGCCACCCCGCTCTTCGCAGCAAGGTCCCACACTGCAGGTCTGTCATCGGTCGGGTGCTCAGCAGCGGGCCAACTTGTCGAAGTCCGAGGGGCGTGCGCCCCTCGGACTTCGGTGTTCTAGTCACGCGTCACTAGCTGTCCAAGCCGTTCAGGCTGGGTGCCCCTTGAACCGGAAGCTGGACGCCATCGGCTCAGAGCCCGGAGACGGACCTCCTCGGCCTTCCGTCGAAGTTGCCGGCTCCACACGACCTGAGCCTTCTGGGCCCAGCCCCAATTGCCCTCGCGGCGACAGTCGTACCGCTCGTCTCCGGTGACGAGCACGTCGAAGACCGCCTCGATCTGACAGCTGTCGCGCTCCTCCTGCGACATCGCCTCGGTCCATGGTGCCGCGCTGACCGACCGGCTCTTCGTGACGCTCCAGTTGAGGTCGTCGAACAGGAGCCAGCCGCCGGGACGGAGCAGCCGGTCGACGAGGAAGAACGCGAAGCCGGTGACGTCCCAGGTGTGTCCAGCGTCGAGGAACACGAAGTCGAACTCCGGGGGGTCGGCGGACTCGAGCATTCGCTTGAGCTCCCACGTGAAGGAGTTCTCGGCGAAGATCGGAGTGACCCGGTCGGTGAGACCGGTGCGCTCGAGCAGGTCATTCACGTTCGGCTCGAGATCCAGGGCGATCCTGCGATCGATCGTCGTGACGTGTCCGTCGATCTCGTCGACGGCGGCCCCCAGATAGCACGTGGACACCCCGTAGTATGTGCCGAGCTCGAGGACCCGTCGTAGGTGGTGCTCCAGGACGTGGTCGTAGATGCGCGTGCCGGCTGGTTTGCGCATGTGTGGAAGCCCGTCGACGATTGTCGTCACCTGGTCAATCTTCACGAGACCAGTCTCACACCTTCCCACTGCAGCGGTTCGAACACTCCATCGACAAGCTCAATGGTCAGCGGCTCGGTCGCCAGGTCGTTGGCGGGCCAGCGTGTTCCGCTCGATGTCCTCATCGTCCTCAGTCCACTGTCGCGGCGGCTCCGAGATGGAACCACTGGCGCTGCCGGTATAGCGTGATGCGGTGTCCTGATCATCGGAGGTAATGAATAGTGGATGAGGAGGATACGCGGATCCAGACAGGCGAGCCGCGTGCCGTCCCGGTCTTCTTCCTCTCCGACAGCACCGGAATCAGCGCAGAGACGATGGGAAATGCGCTGCTGATCCAGTTCCCCGACCTACGGTTCGAGCGTCGTCTCATCCCTTTCATCACCTCTGTTGAGGAGGCGCGCCGAGTGGTAGCGATCTTGGACGCTGCGGCCGCAGGCCCGGTGGCCCCCTTGGCTTTCTCCACCACGGCAGTCGAAGAGGTCCGGCAGGAGCTCTTGCGTTCGAAGTGCCCGTTGATCGATTTCTTCGGCATGCACATGGACAGCGTGGAGTCGATCTTGGGAGCGAAAGGAGTCCGGATCGCTGCGCGGCTGCACGGAATGGGGGACGTCAAGCGCTACAACGCGCGGATGGCTGCCGTTGAGTACGCGATCGAACACGATGACGGCCAGAGCATGCGAGCGCTCGATAAAGCAGACGTGATCTTGCTGGCCCCCTCGCGCTGCGGCAAGACACCAACAACAATGTATTTGGCTCTGCAGCATGGCATTTTCGTCGCCAACTATCCGCTGGTCGATGAAGACTTCGACACTGCGGAGCTGCCTCGTCCGGTGCGCGGGCTGCGAGAGCGATGTTTCGGGTTGACCACTACGCCGGCGCGGCTCAGTCAGGTTCGGCACGAAAGAAGGCCCAACTCGCGTTATGCCTCGCTCGAGCAGTGCACGTACGAGCTCCGCCAAGCTGAGGCGATGTACCGCAACCATCGCCTTCCCGTGATCAACTCCGCGACTAAGTCCGTAGAGGAAATGTCCACCGTGATCCTGCAAACGCTCAATCACAAGGCATGAGACGGAATCGAGAGACAAGTTTTCAGGCGGAAACCTCGGCCGCTACGGCTCCGGCCGAAGCACCAAGAACCGTCCGGGACCTGAGCGCGTTAGGGTCGGCGGGTGGATGACGTGAGTCTGGCTGCCGAACTGGTACGCGAGGCAGGAACCTTGGCTGGCGAAATGCTCAGACAGGGTCTGGAGACTCGTTATAAGACCTCGATCTCGGACGTGGTCTCTGCAGCGGACCATGCGGCCGAGGAACGGATCAGTCGCAAGCTCGTAGCGATGCGGCCAGACGACGGGTTGGTCGGGGAAGAGGGAGCACGGAAGTCTGGCGACGGCCGAACCTGGTACATCGATCCAGTCGACGGCACCTACAACTTTCTGTCTGGCATCCCGTATTGGTGTTCGGCGGTGGGTCTGATGGACCGCGACGGGCCCTTGTTGGGAGCCGTCTACTACCCAGCCATAGATCAACTCTGGCTGGGCGGGCGAGAGAGTCCCACTACCGCGAACGGCGAGCCGGTGCCCAGACTCGTGAGCCAGCCCCTCTCCGAGGTCTCCGTCGCGACGTACCTGCATCCCAGGCATTTCGGGGACCGGCAGCGCCTAACCGCGTGGCAGTCGGTAGTTGCCTCCGCCGCGACGCTGCGGATCCTCGGATCCGCGTCCGTCGACATGGCCGGAGTGGCGAGCAGCAGGCTCGGCGTGTTTCTCCAGGCCAACCTGAACGGGTGGGATTGGTATCCAGGCGCGGCACTGGTCATAGGTGCGGGCGGAGTTGCTGATGAACTCGTTCTGGGCAACAACCGGTGGCAGATCGCCGGCAACGCCGAAGCGGTCGAGGACGTCAAGACCGCCCTCCAGAAGGCGGCGATGGGCTAAGTCGGCATGACAGCGGTCAGAGACAACTCGATTCCTTCACGATGACGGGTTGTTTCCGACCACTTTCATCAGATAGTTCCTACGCCCCGGCGCCCTCCTGGGCGACTCCGGCGACTGCAGTTGGGTCGCCGAGTGAGTAGCGATTGAAGGCCTCCGCTGCGGCACTGCCGTCATAGAGACCGTCGCGGGCGAGCGATTGCAGGGTAGCCACCACGATCGATTCAGCATCGACCAAGAAATAGCGCCGTGCCGCCGCCCGGGTATCGGCGAACCCGAAGCCGTCGGTGCCCAGCGAACACCAGGTCTGTCGTACCCACGGCTCGATCTGATCTTGGACCGCACGCATGTAGTCGCTGACCGCGATCACCGGTCCTGGAGCGCCGTCTAGAGCGGTTGTGACATACGGCGAGCGCGGCTCTTCACTCGGGTGGGTTAGGTTCCAGTGCTCCACATCGAGCCCGTCCCGGCGCAACTCGTTCCACGAGGTGACCGACCAGAGGTCCGCAGCAACGCCCCACTCATCGGCCAGCATCCGCTGCGCCTTGAGCGCTGCGGTCATCGTCACGCCGGACACCAAAATCTGGGCCCGGGGCCGATCCCCCTCCAACGAGGATGAGGCGTAGTGGTAGATGCCGCGCAGCAGCGCCTCAACATCAAGGTTGTCCGGGGCGCCCGGTTGGCTGACGGGCTCGTTGTAGACGGTGATGTAGTAGATCAGATCCTCGCCGTCGGGGTGGTCGGGATCGTCGTGGCCGTACATGCGCCGCAGGCCATCTTTCACGATGTGCGCGATCTCGTAACCGAAGGCTGGGTCGTAATGGACGACGGCCGGGTTGGTGCTGGCAAGCAACGGTGAGTGGCCGTCCGCGTGCTGCAGGCCCTCACCGGTCAGCGTGGTCCGCCCTGCGGTCGCGCCGAGGAGGAACCCGCGCGCCAGCTGGTCCGCCATGGCCCAGATCCAGTCGCCCGTCCGCTGGAACCCGAACATCGAATAGAAGATGTAGAAGGGGATCATCGGCTCGCCATGCATGGCGTACGCAGATCCGGCAGCAATCACCGAACCCATGGCACCAACCTCTGAGATGCCCTCGTGCAGCAGCTGGCCCTTCTCGGATTCCTTGTAGGACAGCAGCAGCTTGCGGTCGACCGACTCATACGTCTGGCCATGCGGGTTATAGATCTTGGCGGTCGGGAACATCGAGTCCATGCCGAAGGTACGGAACTCATCAGGCGCGATGGGCACGATCCGGTGCCCGATCTCCTTGTCCCGCATCAGGTCCCGCAGCAGCCGCACAAACGCCTGGGTAGTGGCCACCTTGGTCTTCTCCCCAGCCGGCTCCATGAGCGGCGCATAAACCTCATCGCCCGGCAGCTTGATGATCGTTGGCCGCACCCGACGCTCTGGGAGGTAGCCCATCAACTCCCGACGCCGCTCCTGCAGGTACTTGATCTCCTCTGAGTCGTCGCCTGGGTGGTAGTACGGAGGGTTGTACGCGTCCTCGAGCGCCCTGTCGGGGATCTCCAAGTAGAGCCGATCACGGAAGGTCTTCAGGTCCTTGGTGGTCAGCTTCTTCATCTGGTGGGTGGCGTTCTTGCCCTCCAAGGCGTCGATGGTCCAGCCCTTGACGGTCTGCGCCAGGATCACCGTCGGCTGGCCGACATGCTCGGTGGCCGCCTTGAAAGCCGCGTACACCTTGCGGTAGTCGTGGCCGCCCCGGGAGAGCACCTTGATCTGATCGTCGGACATTCCCGAGACCATCCTCTGCAGCCGAGGATCGGAGAAGAAGTTGTTGCGGATGTACGCGCCATCCTCCACCAGGTATGTCTGGAACTGCCCGTCCGGCGTGGTGTTCATCTTGTTCACCAGCGCACCGTCCGCGTCCGCAGCCAGCAGTTGATCCCAGTCGCGCCCCCAAAGCACTTTGATCACGTTCCATCCGGCGCCAAGGAAGATCGATTCGAGCTCCTGGACGATCTTGCCGTTACCGCGGACCGGACCGTCCAGCTGTTGCAGGTTGCAGTTGATCACCCAGGTGAGGTTGTCGAGCTCCTCTCGAGCGGGCAGCCCGATGGCTCCAAGCGACTCCGGCTCGCCCATCTCGCCGTCTCCGAGGAATCCCCAGATGCGCTGCTGTGATGTGTCCTTGATGCCGCGGTTGTGCAGGTAGCGGTTGAACCGAGCCTGATAAATGGAGTTGATGGCGCCGATGCCCATGGACACGGTCGGAAACTCCCAGAAGTGTGGCATCAGCCGGGGGTGCGGATAGGAGGAAAGCCCCTTGCCCGGTCCGTGCGACACCTCCTGCCGGAAAGCGTCCAGCGCTTCGGTGGTGAGCCGTCCTTCGAGGTACGCCCGAGCATAGATGCCGGGAGACGCATGGCCCTGGATGAAGACGTGGTCACCGCCGCCGGGATGATCCTTGCCGCGGAAGAAGTGGTTGAAGCCGACCTCGTACAGGCTGGCGGCACTCTGGTAGGTCGCGATGTGACCGCCGACCTCAAGCCCCTTGCGGTTGGCTTTGCTGACCATGATCGCCGCATTCCATCGGATGAAAGCACGAATCCGGCGCTCGATGTGCTCGTCGCCCGGGAACCATGGCTCGGACTCAGGTGGAATGGTGTTGATGTAATCGCTGCTGCGCAATGCGGGTAGGCCGACCTGACGCGCCCGGGCTCGCTCAAGCAGCTTGAGCATGATGAACCGGGCACGGTTCCTTCCTTTGTCTTCCAGCAGACCGTCCAGTGAATCGAGCCAGTCGCCTGTCTCGTCAGGATCGATATCGGGTAGCTGGCTTGGCAAGCCGTCAGCAGTGATGGCGGGATGAGGTCCTGGCGTAGCCATGCAAGCTCCTTACGTCTCATCCAACTCCGGTGGGGGCTGGGGTGCAGGTCGCGACCGTTGCACACCCATCCTGTCACTTCCGCATGATCAACTGCACCCCGCGGTGGACTGGATGCCGTCCCTCATCGGTGACGTGGGGTTACGCCGAGCAGCATGCCTCTGGCAGGCTGTGCCCAAGAAGTTCACCCGGAGACAATTGAAGGCTTCAGTGCTACGTGCAGCCGAGGCTGGAAGGAGGCGGCACGACGAGATGAGCGGGATCTCTTCTCGCCGTAAGCAGAGCGCCGACGCGCGCCGCGGCCGCCACTCCTCCTGGTCAACCCACTCCTCCTCGTCAAGGCGGGGGAGGTCTGGGTGACCTCCACAGCTGGTGCCGGGGGATCCAGGAGTATGAGTGACAAGCTGGGCCTCTCCCGCGGCCTGGTCGTGCAGGAGCTCGGCTGGGATGAGGACGTCGACGATGACGTGCGCCTCATGATCGAGGATGCGATCGACGGTGAGCTCGTCGAAGAGGCGATGGAGGCCGTCGACCTGGTGCTGCTGTGGTGGCGTGACGGAGACGGCGATCTGGTCGACAGTCTGGTCGATGCGCTGACCGATCTCACTGGCGCGGGTTATATCTGGCTGATGACGCCGAAAGTTGGACGCAGCGGCTACGTGGATGCCGCTGATCTGGCAGAAGCTGCGGTAACGGCCGGTTTGGCGCTGACCAACAGCCTGCCTGTTTCGTCTGACTGGACCGCTACCAAGCTGGTGCGCCCTAGGGGTACGCGTCGGTGAGTCAGGCCCGAGCGGGTGCGTCGGAGACACTGGCGCTCGGCCAACCGGCTCCAGGCTTCACGGCTCGCAACCAGCACGGTGAGCTGCTCACGGTGAGTGGTCTACGCGGTGCTCCAGCAGTGATCATCTTCTATCCTTGGGCCTTCTCCAGCATTTGCCGCGACGAGCTCGCCGCGATTCGAGATGATCATGAGCGGTTCGTAGCTGTGGGTGCTCGGGTGCTGGCCGTCTCCTGCGATGCGATGTACACGCTGCGTGCCTACGCCGACGCGGAAGGGATCCCGTTCGATCTGCTCAGCGACCATTGGCCGCACGGTGCGATCGCGCAGGCGTATTACGTGTTCGATGAGGAGTCGGGGTGCGCCCGGCGCGGCACTTTCGTGTTGGATTCCGCGGGCCTCATCCGGTGGCAGCAGGTCAACCAGATCAATGAGCCCCGCAAGCTGGCGGCAGTACTCGCCGCGGCCGCCAACTTATGATGGCTGAATGTCACTGACGGGGGAGTATCAGCCCAGCCCGCATAAGTGGGTGCGCGATCAGGTCGAGCATTACGAAGCCACCGATGGGCGTGAGGCCAACACGCTCCCAGGCACCCGTCGTCCGGTCGTCGTCTTCACCACACGTGGCCGCAAGACGGGCAAGATCAGGAAGTGGGTCTTGATGCGGGTGGAGCAGGACGGCACGTACGCCCTGGTGGCCTCCAAGGGTGGTGCGGCGAAGAATCCCATGTGGTATTTCAACCTCAAAGCCGATCCTGAGGCGCTGATAGTGCAGGACGGA
>DATHIJ010000133.1:0-5878 GCA_035489975.1 Propionibacteriaceae bacterium
AGCGGGGAGCCATCGCGTCGCGACACGGCGGTTCAGCTCGGCCTGGGTCGAGTCGACGCACCTGGCGATGAGCGAACGACGCCGGCCGTCGACCTCGAACTCCAAGCGATAGACCTTGCGCTCCTTCAGACAGTGCTCGCACGCCAGCCGTCCCACCGCCCGCGATGCGTCCAGCAGCTCCGCCAGAACGCCGCGAAGCTCCCTCAGTCCCGGTCGACCGCTGTCGCTTAGCGCGCTTTCCAGCCCGTCGATCATCAGCAGATCCTCCTGACCATCTCGTCCGGTCACCGCAAACCCTCCCGGTGCTCGGGCGTCAAGACGCCTGGCGTCACAAAAGGGCCAATCTCACGACTTGTCATTCGAAGTCGAGGCCCTTCTTGCGAGGTTCTCACGTGCACTTACTGAATCAAGCGCTTGCAGTCGCTAAGCGACTGCTGCTCAGGAGACAAGGCTGCCCGCGACTCACTGATGGGTTGACGCGTACTCGTCAACCGAGTTGACTCCAGCCGACACTAGTGTCCTTGATGTTTTCTCCAAAGGGCCACCAGAGATGGCCAATTTTGCCGCCGCGACCTCGTCGCGACATGACTGGAACCACTCAACCATTCTGCGCAGCCCTACTTCCACGGAGATTTGAGGCCGCCAGCCGAGGCGTTCCTCAGCGCGGGTCAAAACCGGACGCCGCCGTGTGGGATCATCTGCGGGCAACGGGTAATACTCCAGTACGGAATTTGATCCTGTTATTCTCAAAACAAGCCGTGCGAGGTCCAACACTGATAACTCGAACTGCGTGCCCAGGTTGATGGGCCCCGTCTCGGTGGAGTCGATCATAGAAACGAGTCCTCGAATGAGGTCGTCGACATAGCAGTAGCTCCGGGTCTGGCTACCGTCGCCGTAGATCGTGAGCGGGTCACCGTTGAGCGCTTGCGCAATGAACGTGGTGATAACCCGCCCATCGTGAGGTCGCATGCGCGGTCCGTACGTATTGAAGATTCGCACGATTCCGACGTTGACGCAGAAGGCCCGAGCGTATGCCATGGTCACTGCCTCGGCGTATCGCTTTGCTTCGTCGTAAACACTGCGCGGGCCAATTGGATTCACGTTGCCCCAATAATGCTCCGGCTGAGGGTGGACGATGGGATCACCGTAGACCTCACTGGTAGACGCCAAGAGAAATCGCGCCCCAGTCGCCTCCGCCAGGCGCAGCGCGTTCTCGGTGCCGCGACTGCCGGCCGCAAGGGTCTCCAGCGGATGACGAAGATAGTCCGGCGGGGAGGCAGGGCTTGCCAGATGAGCGACGGCGTCGATCGGACCCGCGACGAAGATCTCCCTCGTGACGTCGCCCTCCACGAAGTCAAAGTTCGGCAAATGTATCAGTTTTTCGATATTGCGTACCGACCCAGTGGAAAGGTTGTCGATGCAGAAGACCGAATCGCCCCGGGTGAGAAGGGCTTCACACAGGTGAGATCCTAGGAAGCCGGCGCCGCCGGTGACCACTATGCGCATGGGCAGTACCGTCCGGAAATGGGGAAGTCGTCAAGCTTGGAGACGTTGTGCCGCCCGATGCAGTTCACGTCGTGCTAGATGTAGTTAAGGTTCGGGCTAGATGCGGTTCACCTTGGGCTAAATCGTATTGGGGTTCCGCGGTCTTGGGATGAGTCGTTTCACATATCGGGAGAGTTATTTCGTTGGGCTTACTCGCGGCAATTGCCGCGCGAGCTCTCCGCCGAAGGAACCACGCTTCGGCCGCAGCGGAAACGAGCAGGGCGAGCGGAACTACGGCCAATCGCAGGTCCAGGACGGTCACGGCACAGGCTGCGATCATGGCGAGCAGGAAGGTGACTCGCGGCACGACCCGCCCACATTGGCTGCCAATTCCACACCACTGCGGTGGTAATCCGATAGGACATCACAGGCCCGACGCTGACCGACAAGTCCCAGCAATCGCTAGGGCTACTCAGTCGGACCGCACCCCAGCCCCTGGCCAGTTCGCGCTCCAGGTCCAGCATTCACGTCGCCCGGTCGCCGGTCCAGGGATGGGTGCTCCTCGGTAGGGGTCCAGAGGGCGAGTGGTGATGCGTCCCCAAGCGCGTACGAAGGGCTGTATTGCGTGCATCGCCCCGGCGAGCAATCGCAGTCGATAGGGATCTGGTTCCTGCTGGTGCGGCCGGACCGCAGCAGCCGCGAGGCCGGCATAGCTAGCGACCGCGGCCAGGGCGAGCGCCGGAATCAGCAGTGCCCAGGTCCACATGAAACCGAGAATCAGGCCGAGGATCGCCACAGGTACGAGAAGCGGCAGCAGCGCGGCGCCGAATAGCATGGCAGCCTGAGCTCGCCACCGCGAACCCCTTTGAAAGGGTGCCATGCCGAGGTAGCCGTGATAGAGCACGGGTCGGAGCAGCGGCCAACGCAGCCGTGGAGACGAATAGAGAAAACCCGCCCACCGCGCCTCGCTGAGTCGATTGAACCGCTCCCGATGCCGACCGGACACCATCCGTTCCGAGCGCCCGTATCCCCGTTGCTGTCGCAGGTAGCGACCCAGGCTGTCAGGTCGACAAGCAATCGCAGGCCGGCTGCTTCAGCGGCCTCCAGGACAGCATGTGGCTCGACGTGATAGATCCGCACGGCATTCAAGCCGCGCTCGCGGATCGCGGCGAAGTCGCGCTGGACGTCTGACGCTGAGGGGAATGGCTGGCCATCGGCGCGGGGTAGGAAGGTCCCGTACCTCACACCGCGAATGCCGAACGGCGTGCCGGCCCCGGTGAAGGTTTTGCCCGAGATGTGGACTAAGTCCGAGGCGGGTACCGTCGCGGGCCTTCCTGCGTCGCTGTCTTCATTCCTGACCGGTGCTTACCGCGGGCTAATTCTGCCCCAATCGTGCGCCACCCGCTTTCTCTGCTCCGCAGGTGGTGAGGGAGCTCGTACCTGTGCGGACTATGAGATCAGATCCGCTCGACGACTGCGGCGATGGCTCCGTTGGGCGTCCGTGAAATCACGATCGTGGCGCTCCTTGGCCCGGCCAACCGCAGCCGCCGCCGTAACTCTGCAGGGTCGACATCGACGCCACGCTTCTTGATCTCGAGAACGCCTATCTGCGCCTGCCGCACCCAGGCACGCAGCGCCTTGAGGTGGAACGGCAACCGTTGGCGAACCTCGAATGCGACCGCGAAAGGCGTGCTGCACAGTCGGTCATTCGTCAGATATGCGACCTGCGGGTCGAGTAGCCCGGCGCCGAGCTGAGCCCCAAGCTCGGCGATAGCGCCAGCTCGGATGACAGCGCCGGCAGGTTCGTACAAGTAACGACCCAGGTCGCGTACCGAAGGGGGCGGCGGCGTCGCCACAATCAGGCGCGCGTCCGGCATGATCAGCGCCGAGTGCTGTCCGGGGATGCTGCCGGGGCCGGACCACAGACCAACCTCGACCGTCTCGCCATGATGGGTAATCCATTCGGCCTCGACCGACTCGGGGATCAGTGCGTGCGGCAGTGCCGGACCCAACTTGACACCGGCGGTTCGGGTGCCATCGAGGAGCTGCAGCACAGTCGACCAGCGGGGCTCAAACTCCTCCACGCGCCACAGCCGTCCCCGGTCGTTACGACGGGCCGGGTCGCAGAATACCCCCGCGCCGGGGGTGAGCAGCTGCTCGGCCACTTCGTCGGCATCGGCGCAGATTACCTCCGCCATGCTGGCGAGATTGGCCTGCGCCACCGCGGCTGTTGCTGGATCGACGTCCACCGCAACGACCTCCAGCCCCGCTCGAGCGAACGCCAGTGAGTCCGAACCGATGCCGCAGCCGAGGTCGATCACCCTGTGAACCCCGGCTTGGAGGAACCGGCTCGCGTGGTGGTCAGCAACTTCTGGTCGCGTCGCCTGCTCCAAACCCGCTCTTGTGAAGAACATCTGGGCTGCAGTCGCGCCAAACTTCGCCTTGGCCTGGCGGCGCAAGGTGGCTTGGGTGAGCGCAGCGGCAGCCAGCTCAGGGCCATATCGCGCGCGCATCCGAGAGGCCGCGGCCAACGATTCCGGATCCTCCTCCGACATCGCCGCAGCCAGCGCGTCCTCGGTTAGTCCGAAGGGCAGCCGGGTTCCCGACATCTGACCATTGTGGCGTTGCAGCTTCTCAGACGAGCACTCTGCTGACTGGAAGTGATGAGTCGGCTCCAATGTCGAGGGCAGACGGCTTGCCGCCAGAAGCGACGATCTCCGCACCCAAGACGGCGATCATTGCGCCGTTGTCGGTGCAGAGATTGGGTCTGGGGGTACGCAGGGAGATCCCGCGCTCACCAGCACGTTCGGCCAGCAGAGCTCGCAGCCGGCCGTTTGCAGCCACACCCCCACCAATCAACAGGTTGCGTGCTCCGGTCGCCATGCAGGCATCCATGGCCTTCGCGCTCAGCACATCGCAGACAGCCTCCTGGAAGCTCGCGGCCACGTCGGCCACCGAAACGTCCAGCCCGTCACGCTGTCTCGCCTCGACCCAGCGAGCCACAGCGGTCTTGAGGCCTGAGAACGAGAAGTCAAACCGGTGCCGCGCCAGGTCCTTGCGGGCGGTGAGGCCGCGTGCGAACCGGACATAACCGGGATCACCGGTCGCGGCCCGGTCGATGTAGGGGCCTCCGGGATACGGCAAGCCGAGCACCCGCGCGACCTTGTCGTACGCCTCGCCCGCGGCGTCGTCGATCGTCGAGCCCAGCTCCACAATGTTGTCGGCGATGTTCTCAACCTGGAGCAGCGAGGTATGGCCACCCGACACCAGCAGCGCGAGGCACCGCTCTGGGAGCGGCCCGTGCTCCAGCAGATCAACCGCGACATGCCCCACCAGATGGTTGACCCCGTACAGCGGCTTGTTGAGTGCAAAGGCGAGCGCCTTGGCGCTGGCCAGGCCGACCACCAGGGCACCCATCAGTCCTGGCCCGACGGTCACCGCAATGCCGTCGATCTCAGACAAATCGATGTCTGCTGTGGCACACGCGCGTTGCAGGGTGGGCACCATGGCTTCGAGGTGCGCCCGACTGGCGACTTCGGGTACCACACCACCAAATCGCACATGGAGTTCGACGCTGGAGGCCACCTCGTTGGCAAGCAACTCATGTCCTCGCACGATGCCAACGCCGGTCTCGTCGCAGGAGGACTCGATGCCCAGGATGCGTGGCCCGCCTGCGAGGCTGAGCGGACTGCTCACACTTCCTCCGTCGGTATCGGGATGTTGTCCGGCCAGCTCTGGAGGTCATAGAGCTTCAAGATCAACGCATGTTGTCCAGGTCCGTAGTAGTCCTGCCGAGCGCGGAGCTGCTCAAATCCCAGCTGCTGATAGAGGGCGATCGCGGGCTCGTTGTCGAATGCCACGTCCAAGATCACTTCGCGCACCCCGAGCTGCCGCACTACCTCAAGACCCGCGCGTACCAGGTCGGTTCCAATCCCGCGCCTGCGGCGGCGCGAGTCCACAATCAGGCGGTGCAGGTCGGCCAGCTCACCCACGGTTTTGATCGAGATCACGCCGACCGGGTGTTGCGCTCGGGCGATCAAGATCGTCCGGCCCTCGCCGAGCAGCTCACCGCGCCAGCTGCGCTCGCTCCATCGTTCGGCGGCGCGAAAGCCGGAGCGCTCCAGTAGCATGATCACCTCGAGATCATTTCGATGAGCGGGCAGGATGCTGATCTCGGGGTTGCGCGACGCGTGCATCATCGGGCCACGCTTTGGTAGTGCAGCACCGATTTCGGACGGGTCAACTCGGTGGCATCTGGATGCCGCAAATAGAGCGGATCGCGGCCGGCGTCGGGCAATGTCGCACTTGCCGTGGCGAGCACCGCTGGATCCAGCGCTCGCGGGCCTGGCACGGCCTGCAGCTGATCGGCGTAGAGGTCGACCGCAGGTCCTAC
>DATHIJ010000134.1:0-8961 GCA_035489975.1 Propionibacteriaceae bacterium
GTGCCGGTCGATGATCGCCGCGATCTCCTGCTGCTCGAGGCGGCTGGTGAGACGGATCCTGGACGCGAGCAACTGCCGGACAGCGGCATCACAGCCGACTCGGGAAAAGATGAACACAATCGCCGGCAAGAGCGCTTCCTCATCGAGCAACTCAACCAGCTCTGGGCGGCTCGGCAGATGGAACGAGCGAGGCTGAGGACCGGCGCCACCATAACGGGACCGGTGAGCGGCACCCCCGTACGCGCCGCTGCCGTAGCTCACGGTGCGCCGCCCGCGTCCGGTTCTGCCACGCGGCCGGCGGGCATCGTCTCGTACCGACCTCGACTCTTCCCGCGCAATCCTGATCAGCGCAGGGTTGACCTCGATCTTGCCTTCGCCAGGCATCTCACGCGCAGTGGGAGCGAGCTCGGCGAACAGATCGTAGAAGGTACGGCCCACCAGCACGTGCTGGAACAACGGCACGGGCCGCCGTTCCGACACGACTACCGCCATCTCGCCACGCACCTCTGACAACCACTCGCCGAACTCCTCGGCGTTGCTCACCGTCGCCGAGAGCGCCACCAACTGGATGGAGTCGGCCAGACCGATGATCACTTCTTCCCAGACCGCACCGCGAAACCGGTCAGCCAAGTAGTGCACTTCGTCCAGCACGACGTAGCCAAGGTTGGCCAGCGTCGACGACCTCGCATAAATCATGTTCCGCAGCACCTCGGTGGTCATCACCACGATCGGCGCCTCTGAGTTGATCGAGGTGTCACCGGTAAGCAAGCCGACGCTGACGGCGCCGTGGCGCCGGACCAAGTCCGCGTACTTCTGATTCGAGAGGGCCTTGATCGGAGTGGTGTAGAAGCACTTGCGACCGTTGTTGAGCGCCAGGAAGACCGCGAATTCGCCTACGATCGTCTTGCCCGAGCCCGTTGGCGCAGCGACGAGCACTCCGGAGCCCGCCTCAATGTGGGCACACGCTTGCCGTTGGTAGTCGTCGAAACCGAACGCATAGCCGTCCGCGAATGCGGCCAGGAATGGTGAGGCCTGCTTCTGCCGGAATGTCGCATATGCGTCGGCGGGGCTTGGGTTTTCGGGGTCGATCGACGGCTCGGCCATGATGCGGCCCAAGTTACCCCGCAGCACGGCTTAGATCCGGCACGGAGCGGTCATGCGGACTAAGCCCTTCGGCGAGCTCAGGACAGCGCCCTTCGACGAGCTCAGGGCACAAACGAACTAGCTGGGTCCGGGGTGAACACGGGCAGCGCGCGTGGGGCGCAGCACACCGTCAGCGGGGCGGCAGCGATCATCTCGCCATCACCGAAGCCGATCAGACCAGGCCCTTCGACTGTCACCTCGCGAATCTGCAGCTGCTCGACGCACCGATCGCGAACGAACCTTCCCGAGTAGATCTCCGGGAAGAGTCTGAGCAACTTCAGCCGTCCGACTGGATGGATGATCGTGACATCGAGCAGACCGTCGTAGGGGTTGGCCCCGGGGCAGATGTGCATGCCGCCGCCGTAGGAGCTGGTGTTGCCAATGGCGACCAGCATCGCTGGCAGCTCGCGCACCTCCCCATCGAGGGTCAACCGGTACCACAAGGGCGAGAACACCCGCAGCTCGGCCATAGTTGCCACTGCATACCGACTCGAGCCTCTGGGCCAGTGCATCTGGTTCGCCCGGCGATTCACGAGGGCGTCAAAGCCGGTCGCGAGCACTGCTCCAACATAGGTATCGCCCACCCGAGCAAGATCGATAAAGCGGCTGTGGCCGGTGGCGATGACGGCTGCCGCGGCTACGGCGTTCTGCGGGTCGAGGCCAATGCCGCGGCACAAGTCATTGCCTGTTCCGGCAGGGATCAGCCCCAGCGTCGTCCGGCTGTCACCAGACAGATGCGCCGCTGCCAGGGTGTTGACGCCCAGGTGCGTCATTCCGTCGCCACCCATCACCGCGAGCACGTCGGCGCCGTCTTGGACCGCGCGGCGAGTCATCGACTGCGCCTCGGCGAAATCACGGCTCAGCAGGACGTCAAGGTCCGCGCCGCCATCACGCAGCGTGCCGGTGACGCGCGGAAGCAACTCCAGCGCACGGCCTTTCCCGGCGGCTGGATTAACCACCAACCTGATCTGCCGGCTCACCCTGGGGGGTCGAACTCGATGTCGTCATTGCCTTTGGAGAGTTCGCGCCCCTTGGAGAGCTCACGTAGGGCCTGGTCTTTCTCGACGCTGCCACGAATGAGCAGGTCGTCGCCGGCGAGGGCGGCGCGCCGGGCCTTGCGACGGTCCAGAATGTGCGCGATGACCTCTGCCGCGAGGAACAACACTGTCATTGGTGCGGCAAGGGCCAGCATGGAAAACGGATCGGTGGAGGGAGTCGCTATCGCGCCGAAGACGAAGGTCCCAAAGATCACCAGGGTCCGGTACTTCGACAGAGTCGTGGCCTTGACGACTCCCACAATGTTCAAGATCAAGACGACGAGCGGGATCAAGAACGCGATCCCGAAGACCAGCATGAGGCGTAGCAGGAAGGACAGATAGGCGTTGATGTCCTGGAGGTTGGTCACTCCACTCTGGGTGAAGCTGAGCAGCACGGTGATGGCCTTCGGCAAGACGACATAGCCAACAATCACGCCGCCGATGAACATCGGAGTCGCGACACCGATGAAGATCAGCGTCCACTTCTTTTCCTTGGCCAGCAAGCCAGGCACGATGAACGCCCACAGCTGGTACAGCCAGATGGGTGCGGTGAGGAGCGCTCCGGCGAGGGCTGAGACTTTCAAGGCCAAGGTGAGGGGCGAGGTGAGATTGATGTTGACCAGCGACGTGTCCGCGTCCGGATTCTTGGCCTTCAAGTCCTCGATGGCCTCGAAATACGGTCGTTCCAGGATGTCCATCAGTGGGTCGCGGAAGAACCATGCAATGACCATCCCGACAATGATCGCCAGCGATGCGACGACCAGCCGATAGCGGAGTTCGCGCAGATGCTCGAACAGGGTCATGGCGCCGTCTGGCGGTGCTGGCGGCGGCTTGAGCCACTTCAAGCTGAAGCGGATGGGCCGGCCTTTGATCGTCAAAGACACGGCAGCTCAGGGCATACGGTCAGGCGTCGTTGCGCAGGTCGGTGCCTGATGGATCTTGGTTGGCCCGCGGCGGCTGCTGGTAGCTGGCCCCACTAGGCGGTTGCACTGAGGTGTTGGCCTGTGGCGGCGGCTGGTAATCGGAGGCCGGCGCCGGACCAGGCGCAGGGCTTGGGTTGGCCGGCGGCTGCAGACTCTCATCGGCCTTGAGACCTTTGGTCTCCTCTTTGAACTCTCTCAGTGCACGGCCGGTGCTCTTGCCCAAGCCGGCAAGGCGAGCGCCGCCGAACAGCAATAGCACGACGGCCAGGATGATCAGCAGCTCTGGAACACCAAGACCAAGTACGAGCGGAGTCATGATTCCTCTTTCCTGCACCTCAAGTGCTTCGGAGTCATCCTACGTCGCGGATGCCTCGTCGATCTCCGCAGAGATCAGGTGATCGTTCGGCCAGGCTGGCGTGAAGTCACGCTCTGGAACCTGGATCTGCTCCACCAGATCGGCGAATTCGGCCGCCCTCAGCGCCAGCATGTCCACCTCGCTCCAGACGTCGGCTGCCTTGTGTGCCAGCCACACTGCATAGCTGATGCACATGATGAGTCCTGCCAGCGCGATACCGGCGAAGACGATCACCCAGACCATCCCTGAACCCTACCCTGGATGGCGTTTTAGCTGGCCTCGCTGACGGCGCTGGCGGTCGTCCCAAGCAGCACCTCGTACTGGTCAAGGGCCTCTCGTGCTGCCTCGGCAGCCGAGTCGCCGGCACCGTCTGGCGATATCACTCGTGCGGCGCCCTGCAGTCTCAGCAGCAGGCTTTGCAACCAGGCTGGGTCTGTTACGTGCAGCGAGACGATGAGGACACCATTCGGACGCGTCGTGACTGCCTCTGTCGGGTAATACTCCGCAATCCAGACCGCCGAGGGCTGCAACTCCAGAGTGACGAGCGGAGCGTCCTTGAGAGCCTCGAACCATCCGGTCGACAGATCTTTGAGCTGAACCTCGTGGGGTGCCACATCGATCGAGGTGACTTCGACCGCTGCGACTCGATCGAGACGGAAGGTCCGCAGCGCACGGGCGCTGTAACACCAGGCTTCAAGATAGCCGTAGCCGTCCAAGACGAAGACCCGCAAGGGGTCGACCATCCGTCGTGTGGTCTCCGCACGGGAAGCTACGTCGTAGGTCAAGTCCAGCCTCTTGCCGCGCTGCAGCCCGTCATTCACCCGCGCCTGAATGTCGTCTCGGGCCGCGGTGACAGCGACCGTGGCCTGATCAGTGGTAGGCACGTTCCCCGCGACGGCCTCCAACTTCTTCAACGCCCGGTCGACTGCGTCGCGCTTACCCGGCCCCGCGATCCCGCGCAGCGTACGCAGCGCCAGCACAAGCGCGAGCGCCTCATCTGCGGAGAGCCGTAACGGCCGGGTGAGGTAGTCGGCGTTGCTCAGGTGGATGACACCCTCGCCGTCCACCGCATCCATGTCGATGTCGATCAGGTCGCCGGGGGTGAGTCCCGGCATGCCGCACATCCACAGGACGCTGAGATCCTCGCGCAGTGTCTTCACTGTGATACCGAACGCCGCCGCGACGTCGGTCATGGCCACGCCGTCGTGTTCGCGTAGGTAGGGAACGAGGCTGAGCAGCCGTCGTACCTGAGCCCGGGAAGTCATGCTGCTGCCACCGATTCAGCGACGGCGGTCAGGCCCCGAAGGGCCAGCTCTCTCAGCTCGGCAGGCTCCAGAACAACCACATCCGCGGCGTACTGGGTGATCTCCTCCGCGGCTGAATGTAGATCGCCGAAGCCCACGGCGTACACCGCGAAGCCGGCTGGAAGCTGCACATCGGAAGAGGTTGGTTCACCGCGCCGAGCCAGGGCGGGCGCCTTGCCGGTCCGGATCGCGAGCACCGCGGTCTCAGTGGGCTCCCGCGGGGCGAGGGATCGAGCCAGTCTCCGCAGATCGAGGTCGGCCGGCACCTCGTAGGACCCGGCTCGGGACACCCTTCGCGGCAGATCAGTCATTCGCGACAGCTTGAACATCCGGGTGGCCGCCCGATCAACATCACGACCGATCACGTACCAGCGGCCCCGGAACGAGGTCAAACCCCACGGTTCGAGGGTCCGCGGGCTGCCGTCGCGATAAGTGAAGCTCACCCGGGCACGGTCCAGTACGGCGTTCCAGAGCACCTCGAACCCCGGCTCAGAGGCCTGAACCGATGGCTCCAGGGAGGCAAGCTGGGAGGCGTCCGGCTCAACACCTGCGGCGCGCAACTTGGCGATTGCGCTTCTCGTCGACTCGGCCATGCTGGCGTGCCGCCAGACGCGCGCGGCCACGCCCACCACAGCAGCTTCCTCAGCGTCCAGGTCGATCGCCGGTAAGGCGAACTCCGAGGAGAGGATCCGATATCCCGGCTCATCATCGAAAAGCGGGTCGAAACTGCCCACCTCGATCGGCACGCCTAACGATCGCAGCTCGTCCTTGTCACGCTCAAAAGTGCGCTCGAACGCTGCGTCGCTGAGATTGTGGTAGCCCTCCACCGCTTCGCGAATCCGGGTCTTGGGAAGATAGCGGCCCGATACCAGTAAGCAGATGGTGAGGTTGAGAATTCTCTCGGTCTTGCGGGGTGCCATTGCGTGCGATCACTTTCTCACCGGAGCCTCGATGAGCACGGTACCAGCAGATGTCTGACATGCCGGCCAGCTTCACAGGCGCTTCGTCAGATGATCGCTCCGACTCTCAGAGCGACACCGGCGGCGCCAATCGCTGAAAAGTTCACCCGAGCGGCGCGGCTGCGTTGAGATTTACGCCCTCAGGCCTGAACTGCAAGAGCCGCGTCGCGCTGGAGTGAAGTTTTCAGGGGTCTAAGGTCGAGCGCGTGATCATTTGGGCTGACGGTACGGTGACCGCCCTGCGCGGACAGTGGAAGGGGGCGGTCGAGCTGACCGTGGCGCGGGGCGACGAAACCGCGGCGGAGGTACCCGCGCTCGCCTATACCGACCTGATGGCTGCGCCCGCCGTTGGCGATCGGGTTTTGTTGAATGTCGCAGCCCTGGAACTTGGTCTGGGCACCGGCGGCTACGCGCTGGTGATCGCTGTCTTGGACGCTGAGGGCAGGGTGGCCGCCCAGCCGCCGCAGCCGAGCGGGCATCTTGTCAAGGCGCGTTACCTGCCGCTACAAGCCATGGTTGCGGGAGCCGACGAGCAGGGCTCCCCGCACCATGAGCTGCTCGCCGACGCTGATTCGATCGACGGGATGCCGGTTGTTGTCGCCGATTTGCACTCGGCGCTAGCGCCAATCCTGCTTGCCATCGCTGACGACCGCCCCGGCACCCGGACCGTTTATGTGATGAGCGATCAAGGTGCATTGCCGCTGGCGTTCTCGCGGTCTGTGGCGGAGCTGCGGGCCAGCGGTTTACTGGCGGGAACTGTGACCGTTGGTCAGGCGTTCGGTGGTGATCTCGAAGCGGTGACCTTGCACTCCGGACTTCTCGCGGCCCGACTCGCGCTCGACGCCGAGATCGTGGTGGTGAGTCAGGGGCCGGGAAACCTCGGCACCGGCACGCGCTGGGGATTTTCAGGTGTCGTTGCCGGAGAGGCGATCAATGCTGCCGCGGTGCTCGGCGGCCGCCCGGTGGGAACCTTGCGCATCTCCGGTGCGGACTCGCGCGAGCGGCATCGCGGCGTTTCCCATCACAGCCTCACCGCGTACGGCCGGGTTGCGCTGTGCCAGGCCCACATCCCGGTACCGGACCTGGCGAGCGACGGCTCGCCTGCAATGGCCGAGCTGGCTAGCGCCGTCGCGGCTGACTTGGGCCAGCTGTCCCGACACCAGCTGATCACGGTCGATCTCACTGGACTGAGAACAGTTCTCGCGGCCTCGCCGATCCGCCTCTCCAGCATGGGCCGCGGTCTCGATGAGGATCCTGGTTACTTTCTGGCCGCCGCCGCTGCCGGGCGTCACGCCGCCGCGCTTCTCGATTCCTGAGCAAACGGGAGCAACAAAACTGCGGCTTACTGACCTTGCGTGAAAAGCAGATCGACAACCATCACCAGCGTCTCGCCGGGCTTGATCGACGGGGTTGCATTGCCATCCGGATAACCGTCGGCGGGGGGGATGACAAGCAACACCCGACTACCAACCGTTTGATCCGTGAGACCCTTCACCATTCCAGGAAGCAGCCCAGACAGCGGAGAAACGGCCGGCTCGCTGCCATAGGTCTCCTCCAGCACCTTGCCGTCACTCCATCGCACCCAGCGATAGTTGAAGGTGATGGTGTCGTTGGCGCCGACCTTCTGACCCTTGCCCTTGATCAGTGGCTGCACCTGGAGCGTGCTGGGCGGCTCGGATTCCGGAATGGTGATCTCGGGTCTGCCGTCCTTATCAGTCACGGTAGGGAGTCCTGCCTTGGGCTGCACCGACGTGCCCGCCGGGCCGGCGAGCTGCACGTCGACCACATCGACGACGAAGATCAAAGTGTCACCGACCTCGATGCCGGCTTGTGGATTCCCTCCCATGGGGTCGTAGCCGTCCTGCCCAGGCATGGCAATCACGACACGGCTGCCCTTATGCTGTCCCGTCAGCCCTTTGCTGAAGCCAGGCACGACCTGCGCCAAGCTGAAAGCAACCGGCTGCCCAGTGCTGAACGATTCGTCGAATTTCTTCCCGGTTCGCCCGTTGACCCCGTAGTAGTTGACCCGGACGCTCTGGCCTTCTGAAATCACCGGACCGTTCGAAGCATCAAGCACCTTGGCCCTGGTCTTGTCGATTGCCCATGGCGTATCGACCTTGACCTTGGGTGTATCTCCATAGCTACCCGTCACGGTGACCTTGTCGAAGTCGTTCGACGCCTTGATCGGCTTGGGCTTAGGCGTCGGTTTCGGTGTCGACGAAGCAGAAGGACTGGCTGAGGTCGGCGTAGGCGTCGGCATTGCAGACGCTGAAGCTGCATCGGCGGGTGGCTCGTCGTTGCCGCACCCGGAGAGAAGCAGCAGCGACGCGGCTAGCCCAAGGACGATTGCGGCCCGGAGCTGAGAAGAACGCACCGGAGAAGGTTACAGGGTCAACCCAGCACGATCCCGATGACAGAGCGTGCTATCAGCTGCGCATTGAGGCGATCAAGCGCTCGACCCGGTCGTCTGCGGCGACGAACGGGTCCTTGCAGAGCACCGTACGTTGCGCCTGGTCATTCAGCTTGAGGTGCACCCAGTCGACGGTGTAGTCGTGGCGGCCCTCCTGCGCTGCACGGATGAAGTCACCGCGGAGCTTGGCCCTCGTAGTCTGAGGCGGCACGGCCTTGGCGCGGAAGATCGCCGGGTCGGTGGTCACACGTGCGGCCATGCCATGGTGCTCGAGCAAGGAGAAAACTCCGCGGGACCGCCGAATGTCGTGATACGCCAGGTCGAGCTGCGCAATCCGCGGATCGGCGAAGCCGAGTTTGTGTTTGAACGAGTAGCGATCGAGCAGCTTCAGCTTGATTGCCCAATCGATCTCGGTGTCGATCAGCGCAAGCTTGTCCTCCGCGACCGCCCGAATCGTCCGCTCCCACAGGTCGAGAACCCGATCGACGATCCGGGTGCCCAGGCTCTCTCGCCGAACGAACTCCGACACTTTTTCGTAGTACTCGGTCTGCAGCTCGAGCGCCGAAACTCGCCTGCCGTTGGACAGTGCCACCCTCACCTGCCCGGACCGGTCTCGGCTCATGTCCCGGATCGCGCGAATCGGGTTCTCCAGAGTGAAGTCCCGCATCGGGACGCCAGCCTCGATCAGCCGCAGCACCAGTTCGGCACTCCCCACCTTCAACAGCGTGGTGGTCTCGCTCATGTTGGAATCCCCGACGATGACGTGCAGCCGCCGGTAACGTTCCGGATCCGCATGGGGCTCGTCGCGGGTGTTGATGATGGGCCGGCTG
>DATHIJ010000135.1:0-3796 GCA_035489975.1 Propionibacteriaceae bacterium
TATGAGGGCGGCTGGAAGCTGATGCATCGGCAAGCGGACCCGCTGATAGAGCCGCAGCCCCCTGAAGGTCAGACAGTCGTTCGGCGCATAGCCCTCAGATCTTCTAACTTCGCCCGCTACCAGTCCTACTCTGACCTGCACGCATCAAGCGAAGATCGGGAAGGGCCATGGAGACTAGGTCAGATAGGGGTCAGCCCACGCGCTGATAATTCGGGCCGCCCTGCTGGCCTGGTCTCGCTGAGTGAGGAGATGGTCGGCACCCTCCAGCGAAACAAAGCTGCGCGGGTGCCGCGCTGTCCTGAAGATGTCGCTTGCGTTAGCGATGCCAACCGTGTTGTCGGTAGGAGAATGCATAACAAGCAGCGCCCTGCGAAGGGTTCGGATGCGACCCCGCAGATCCGCCGACCGGACATCCTCGATGAAGTGCCGCCGGAGGGTCAGGGCCTTGCCACCAATCAGGAACGGCGCCTCGCCTTCCTGGAGAATCCGTTCCAGCAAGGCGTCGTAGTTGTGTTCAACATGAGCCGGCTGGTATGGCGCGCCGATGCTCACCACGGCACGCACCGTATCGACCAGATGCGCTGCAGCTATGACCGCAGAACCGCCGAAGGAGTGGCCGACGAGTAGCCGAACACTACGTCCCGAGGCCTGCATAAATCTGGCCGCTTCGGCAGTGTCCTCAACCTTGTGGGAGAACGAGCCGTCTCCCCAGTCACCTTCGGAGTCGCCCAGTCCAAGGTTGTCGAAGCGAAGCATGCCGATGCCCTCGCTGGCCAGTTGCTTACAGATGCGGCTCGCCGCTGGAGAGTCCTTGCCAAGCGGGAACCCGTGTGCGAATACGCCCCAACCCCTGGCACGGTCTTTCGGATTGTCGATGAGGCCTGCCAGGCGGGGTCCGCTCGTGCTGGGGAACCATACACGCTCGGCCATTGGCAAATCGTGACACATGCCGTCATGCCGAACCGCTGTCATTCGACGATCCAAGGCTGCCGCAGAGGTTCGGCGGTCCGGCTCAGATCGTCACAGGACCAAGACGCGCCCACTCTGCGGCTACTGACCGGAGACGAGCTGAGGAGCTCGGCGCCTTCGGTTCGTTGTCGTCGTAATCGCTCCCGCTCTCGCCAACAGAATCCAGCGGCGGTTTACCTGTGCCGGCCCTCATGCTTCGAGTGTCAGGGGATGCGGGCCAGGGCAGCCAGCCACGCCGCCATCTCCTTGCCTTACGTCCGAGTCCGCAGGAGGGTCCGCTTCTGGGCGGGCGCGTGGCCCCGGGTCATTGGTTGCCCCGGGCTGGAGACCGTATCGCTCTTTGTGCCCAAGCGAGACCGGGTTGCTGCGCTGATGTCATGGCGTCAAGGCGGGTGGGTTATAGGCCGCACCGACTAGCGGTACGCATCTGGACGGTGAGTGGTGTCGTTCCGTGGGCGTCTGGGGTTAGAAACGTGTCTATCCAGATCGTCCCTCACCGGGTGACCGGTCGTGTCGTGGCGGCACGGTCTGGCTAAGAAATCAGCATCCTGCCACCTGCAAGAGACTGGTGATCACTGCTGAAACCGGTTGCGCAGTCCCCGGACCTAAATTCTTTGGGACTTTAGTAGCTACTGGGGTTGATCACGAGAAGCACAGAATTTAAAGATATGGGGATGGTCGGAACTTTCAGGAGTTAATCATGCCAACATTTGGCGGTCGCGTTTCCCCAGGCGAGCGGTTGCGCAGGCTATCGCCGCACGAGTGCAAGGCCTGGCTCTGCAGTCATCATGAGGGCCGGTTGGGATACCAGTCGGGCCGCGGACATCGCTCGGTTGTGGTCTTGTACGCGATCGCAGAGGATCAGATCTTGATGCGGCTGCCCGACTACAACGACATCGTGCACTATGCCCCTGGCTGTGAGGTCCGCCTCGATGTCGATGGGGGCACTCCCGCCGCACACCGCGAGACCGTCATCGTGACTGGCACTGCCGAGTTGGCGGAGGGCGCTCAGCGACCCCTGATCGACAAGGGAGCATTCGACGAGGATTGGCCTTCTGACGTACGGACCTCAGTCATCTGCCTGCCTGTCAGTGCCGTCGAAGGCTTTGAGCTCAGAGATCCCTGATCTGACCAGGCTTGGCTCGGTACCTCCCTCTGCGAAAGTGGTCATGGACGACACGAATCTCGCGCGATTGCTTGTCATCCGTGACCATTTTCGACGAGGCGATCATCGAGTCACCGACCCACGGGTAGCTGATATTGGCGACAGCATTGTTGTCAGCCTCTAGAGTCCAAGATCATGGGCTTCAGCTGGCTGGACCGCTGCCGACCTGCCATCGCAGGCTGGGCGCATCTTCATCGTCGCTGGTGCTAACAGCGGCATCGGGTTGCCCACCGCGCGGGCACTCGCGGGGGCCGGCGCTCATGTGGTGCTTGCCGTACGCGACACGGATCAACGAGCCCCGCTCCTCCTACGACATGCTCGACTCCGCCTACGAGGCCGAGATGTAGGCGGCGGCTCCGCGTATGAGTCGCGGATCCAGCGATTCCCGGGCACACCAGCCATGCCTTTCGCTAATTGGGCTTTACCGACCTGGCGGCCTGCCGTGCCGTTTGGGTCTTCTGGACATGGCCGGTAGCGGTCGAAGCACTAGAGCGGGGAGCGAGTGGACTGGACGATGGCTGCCGCAACGTCGCGCAGCTTCCGATTGCTGCGCTGGGTAGCGTGGACAACGCTTTGAACACGGTGTAGTCACTGTAGCCATGGCGTTCCATGAGGATCCCTTTGGCTTGCTCGATGACGGAGCGGGTCTGCATGGCGGTCCGCATCTGCTCGGCCAGCTCAGCGGTGCTGGTGTACAGCGCAGCGTTCGCTACGGTCACTCCGGCGTAGCTGGCGAAGGCCTGCGCCTGCGCCACGGTGTCCGGGCGGATGGCCTCAGTAGTGGACGCGTACAGGTTGAGGGCGCCAACGACCCGCTGCGGGACAGGCAACCCGATCGACAAGCCATGGGTGACGCCTTGGCGCCGGGCTGCCGAGGCGAACTCCGGATATCCGGTGTCGTCGTCGCTGGTGTCGCTGACGATGGTTTGCCCGCTGACGGCCGCATCCAGGCACGGCCCGTTTGCGGTCTCGTACTGGCGTTCGTCGAGATGCACCGCTAGCTGGCCGGTGAACACAACCGTCTTCGGCTGGCCGCCATCCACCAGGGTCACCGACACCTCATCGATCTCGGGAATGGTCTTCCGGGCCAGATCCGCGATGCGCTGGAGCGTTGGGTTCAGGTCTTGAGCGCCCAGCATGATCCTGCCCAGCTCAGCAAAGGCGGTGCGCGGGTCGAAGAGTTCAGCGTCCATGTCGGAGGACCAATAGCGATCAGGCATGCGTCCCAGCCCCGACGGGGCTGACCGGCGTGCAGTGAGATCCCGCCCCTCAGGGCCGAATCACTGTGCGGGCAGTTGTGTTTCACCCAGGGCCAGCACGATCAACCAGTTCGCTCCCTCATGCGGGGGAACCACAGCACCACCAGCCTACGGCGACAAGGGATGTTGGTCCACGCCTTGCTTCCGGTCGTAGCGCCCGGAATCGTGAAACACCCTTCCGATCAGTCGAGCGAATGTCGTGTCTCAGGTCGAGCCCGAGTATCGGTAGGGAACACCCTCGGGGAGAACGTGTCGCCGGCAACGCCATCTCTCGCCCAGTGACCGTTCCGGCTCGATCGCTTAGCCTGCGCGTTCCGGTCGCCTCGTCGGCTGCTTCTGAGGTGACTGGCGCTCGGATCGGTCAGATATCGTGGCGCGTACTGTGGGGACTACCAGAGAACAT
>DATHIJ010000136.1:0-5620 GCA_035489975.1 Propionibacteriaceae bacterium
GTTCGAGATCGACAAGCGCGACATGGTCGGCGTCCGTCTCGACCGCAAGCGCAAGCAAAACGTGACGGTGCTGCTGAAGGCGCTCGGCTGGACGGATGCGCAAATCCTCGACCAGTTCGGCAAGTACGAGTCGATGCGGCTCACCCTCGAGAAGGACCACACCACTACTCAGGATGAGGCGCTGCTGGACATCTATCGCAAGCTGCGTCCCGGAGAGCCGCCGACTCGGGAGGCTGCCCAAGCGCTGCTGGAGAATTACTACTTCAACCCGAAGCGCTACGACTTGGCCAAGGTTGGCCGTTACAAGATCAACAAGAAGCTTGGTCTGGAGTTGCCGTTCGATCGTCAGGTGTTGACCATCGAGGACATTGTGGCCGCCATTCACTTTGTGGTTGCCCTCCACGAAGGCAAGCAGACTCTTGAGTCCCCGCGCGGTGAGCTGCTCGTCGAAGAGGACGACATCGACCACTTCGGCAATCGGCGGCTGCGTACGGTCGGCGAGCTGATCCAGAATCAGTTGCGCACCGGGCTGGGCCGCATGGAGCGAGTGGTTCGGGACCGCATGACCACTCAGGACGTCGAGGCGATCACGCCGCAGACTCTGATCAATATCCGGCCGGTTGTTGCCGCGCTCAAGGAGTTCTTCGGTACCTCGCAGCTCTCCCAGTTCATGGATCAGACCAATCCCGTGGCAGGCCTGACGCACAAGAGGCGGCTCTCGGCCCTCGGCCCGGGTGGCTTGTCCCGGGATCGTGCTGGCATGGAGGTTCGTGACGTGCATCCGTCCCACTACGGCCGGATGTGTCCGATCGAAACCCCTGAGGGTCCAAACATCGGTCTGATCGGTTCGCTCGCCTCATTCGCCCGAGTCAACGCCTTTGGTTTCGTCGAGACGCCTTATCGGAAGGTGGAGAAGGGCCACGTCACAGATCAGATCGACTACCTGACTGCGGACGAGGAGGACCGATACGTCACTGCGCAGGCAAACGCCAAGCTCGACGACAAGGGCCGCTTCACCGAGGATCGGGTGCTAGTTCGCAAGCGCCACGGCGAGGTCGACTCGGTGCCGGCCAACGAAGTGCACTACATGGACGTGTCACCGCGCCAAATGGTGTCGGTCGCGACCGCGATGATCCCGTTCCTCGAGCATGATGACGCCTCACGCGCGCTCATGGGCTCGAACATGCAGCGTCAGGCTGTGCCGCTGATCCGGTCGGAGGCCCCGTTCGTCGGTACCGGCATGGAGTACCGCGGCGCAGTGGACGCAGGTGATGTGACGGTAGCCGCCGCGGCCGGCGTGGTCACCTCGGTAAGTGCGGACTTGATCGACGTAGCGCACGACGACGGTACGTTCAAGACGTACCGGCTCAGCAAGTTCCGTCGCTCGAACCAGGGCACCTGCATCAACCAACGCCCGTTGGTGACCGTTGGCCAGCGGATCGAGAAGGGGACACCGCTCGCTGACGGTCCTTGTACTGATCACGCCGAGATGGCCCTTGGTCGCAACCTGCTGGTCGCGTTCATGCCATGGGAGGGTCACAACTATGAGGACGCCATCATCCTCAGCCAGAGGCTCGTGCAAGATGACGTGCTCACCTCAATCCACATCGAGGAGCACGAGGTCGACGCTCGCGACACCAAGCTGGGCGCAGAGGAGATCACCCGCGACATCCCCAACGTCAGCGAGGAGATGCTCGCCGACTTGGACGAGCGCGGCATCATCCGGATCGGCGCCGAGGTGTCTACCGGCGACATCCTGGTTGGCAAGGTCACCCCAAAGGGCGAGACCGAGCTGACGCCGGAGGAGCGGCTGCTGCGGGCGATCTTCGGTGAGAAGGCGCGTGAGGTCCGTGACACCTCCCTCAAGGTGCCGCACGGCGAGTCCGGCACCGTCATTGGCGTTCGCGTCTTTGATCGCGACGCAGATGACGAGCTTTCGCCTGGGGTCAACCAATTGGTCCGGGTCTATGTGGCTCAGAAGCGCAAGATCCAAGATGGTGACAAGCTCGCCGGGCGCCATGGCAACAAAGGCGTCATTTCCAAGATCTTGCCTATTGAGGACATGCCATTCCTCGAGGACGGCACTCCGGTCGATATCGTGCTCAACCCGCTGGGAGTTCCTAGCCGGATGAATGTCGGTCAGGTCCTGGAGACTCATCTGGGCTGGGTTGCCAAGCAGGGCTGGGATCTGGACGGCCTGAAGAAGAAAGACTGGGCGGACCGGCTGCGGGGCGTGGGTTTTGGCCGCGTGGAGGGCCCGGCCAGGTTGGCCACACCGGTCTTCGACGGAGCCACCGAGGAGGAGATCACAGGCCTGCTCGGCCAGACCTTGCCTACACGGGACGGCCAGCGACTGGTGAACTCCGACGGCAAGGCCCAGCTCTTCGACGGTCGCTCCGGTGAGCCGTTCCCTGAGCCGGTCGGTGTTGGCTACATCTACATGCTGAAGCTGCACCACCTGGTCGACGACAAGATCCACGCCCGCTCGACCGGGCCGTACTCGATGATCACCCAGCAGCCGTTGGGTGGCAAGGCACAGTTCGGTGGACAGCGGTTCGGCGAGATGGAGGTCTGGGCGCTGGAGGCGTACGGCGCGGCTTGGGCCTTGCAGGAGTTGCTCACGATCAAGTCTGACGACGTGCCGGGCCGCGTGAAGGTGTACGAGGCCATCGTCAAGGGCGAGAACATTCCCGAGCCTGGCATCCCGGAGTCGTTCAAGGTGCTGGTGAAGGAAATGAAATCGCTGTGCCTGAACGTTGAAGTGTTATCAAGCGACGGCACTGAGGTGGAGCTGCGAGATTCTGAGGACGATTACCGCTCGTCTGAGGACTTCGGCATCGACCTGTCGCGTCGCCCCGGTGACTCCCTTGGCGGAGTCGAAGAAGTCTGAGTGCCTCCCTCTTGCCGAGCTGTCAGCGTCAGTGGTCGCCCAGGCGACGACACGCGCCGACAAGTCGGCGGAGGTGGGTTCAGTCCATCGACAACTTGAGATATCGCGTACTGAGAGAAGAGAGATAACAAAAGAATGCTCGACGTGAACTTCTTCGACGAGATCCGCATCGGCCTGGCCACCGCCGACGAGATTCGCAAGTGGTCGCATGGTGAAGTGAAGAAGCCGGAGACGATCAACTACCGGACGCTCAAGCCGGAGCGTGATGGCCTGTTCTGCGAGAAGATCTTCGGCCCCACCCGGGACTGGGAGTGCTACTGCGGCAAGTACAAGCGGGTGCGCTTCAAGGGCATCATCTGTGAGCGGTGTGGCGTCGAAGTGACCCGGTCCAAGGTACGCCGTGAGCGGATGGGTCACATCGAACTCGCTGCTCCGGTGACGCACATCTGGTATTTCAAGGGTGTTCCGTCGCGCCTGGGCTACTTGCTCGATATCGCTCCTAAGGACCTGGAGAAGGTCATCTACTTTGCGGCGTACATGATCACCACCGTCGATGAGGAATCCCGGCATCGGGACCTGTCCTCACTCGAGGCCAAGATCGACGTCGAGCGCAAGCAGATCGAGGGTCGCCGGGACTCTGACATCGAGAACCGGATGAAGAAGCTCGAGGAGGACACTGCCGCGCTTGAGGCGGAGGGTGCCAAGGCGGACGCCAAGCGCAAGGTTCGGGAAGGCGCAGAGCGCGAGGTCAAGCAGCTGCGCGACCGCGCTCAGCGGGAACTGGATCGGCTCGAGGCAGTCTGGAATCGCTTCAAGAACCTCAAGGTGCAAGATCTCGAGGGTGATGAAGTGCTGTACCGGGAGATGAAGAACCGGTTCGGCAAGTACTTCTCAGGTTCCATGGGCGCTGACGCGATTCAGAAGCGGTTGGAGACCTTCGACTTAGAGGCCGAGGCTGCCGATCTGCGTGAAACCATCCATGTCGGCAAAGGCCAGCGCAAGACCCGTGCGTTGAAGCGGCTCAAGGTGGTCTCGGCGTTCCTCACGACGAAGAACAGCGCTACCGGCATGGTGCTGGACTGTGTTCCTGTCATCCCGCCGGACCTCCGCCCGATGGTGCAACTTGATGGTGGCCGGTTCGCGACTTCGGACCTGAACGACCTGTACCGGCGAGTGATCAACCGCAACAACCGGCTGAAGCGGCTCCTTGATCTCGGCGCGCCTGAGATCATTGTCAACAACGAGAAGCGGATGCTTCAGGAGGCCGTGGACTCGCTGTTCGACAACGGCCGCCGGGGCCGTCCGGTCACCGGTCCGGGCAACCGTCCGCTCAAGTCGATATCCGACATGCTGAAGGGCAAGCAGGGTCGCTTCCGGCAGAACTTGCTTGGAAAGCGCGTTGACTACTCCGGCCGTTCGGTCATCGTGGTCGGCCCGCAGCTCAAGCTGCATCAGTGTGGTCTGCCCAAGGCGATGGCCTTGGAGCTGTTCAAGCCGTTCGTGATGAAGCGGCTGGACGATCTCAACCACGCGCAGAACATCAAGTCGGCCAAGCGGATGGTGGAGCGGCAGCGCCCGGTTGTGTGGGACGTGCTGGAGGAAGTCATCTCCGAACATCCAGTGCTGCTGAACCGCGCGCCTACGCTGCACCGGCTCGGCATCCAGGCGTTCGAGCCGCAGCTCATCGAGGGTAAGGCCATCCAGATTCACCCGCTGGTGTGCACGGCGTTCAACGCCGACTTCGACGGCGACCAGATGGCGGTGCATCTGCCACTGAGTGCGGAGGCCCAGGCTGAGGCCCGGATCTTGATGCTCTCGACAAACAACATCTTGAAGCCAGCCGACGGTCGTCCAGTGACCATGCCTACCCAGGACATGATCATCGGCACCTACTTCCTCACCATGCAGCGCGATGGCGCAGTGGGTGAGGGGCGGGCGTTCGCCTCCGTGGCCGAGGCGTTGATGGCCTTCGATCGAGGCCAACTCTCGGTACAGGCCAAGGTCAAACTCCGACTCAATGACATCGTCCCGCCAGAGGGTCAGACCTTGTCGCCGAACGGCTCGATCTTGCTGGAGACCACGCTGGGCCGCGCGCTGTTCAATGAGGCGCTGCCCGACGACTACGCGTACGCCGACTATGAGGTGGGCAAGAAGCAGCTGGGCCAGATCGTCAATGATCTTGCCGAGCGCTACCCGAAGGTGCAGGTAGCTCATTGCCTCGATCAGCTGAAAGATCTTGGCTTCCACTGGGCGACGCGTTCTGGAGTCACAGTCTCCATTGGAGACGTCAGCACTCCGGCTAACAAGGCCGAGATCCTGTCGGTCTACGAGGACCGCGCAAGCAAGATCGACAAGCAGTACGAGCGCGGCCTGATCACCGACGACGAGCGTCGCCAGGAGCTGATCGAGATCTGGACCGACGCGACCTCTCGCCTCGGTACCGCGATGGAGAACAACTTCGACAAGACCAACCCGATCTACATGATGGTGCACTCCGGTGCTCGCGGGAACATGGTGCAGATGCGCCAGATCGCAGGGATGCGTGGCCTGGTGGTGAACCCGAAGGGTGAGATCATCGCGCGGCCGATCAAGTCCAACTTCCGTGAGGGCCTGTCCGTGCTCGAGTACTTCATCTCTACGCATGGTGGGCGCAAGGGCCAGGCAGACACGGCGCTGCGTACGGCCGACTCGGGTTACCTGACCCGACGCTTGGTGGACGTCAGCCAGGAT
>DATHIJ010000137.1:0-4974 GCA_035489975.1 Propionibacteriaceae bacterium
CAACACGCTTCATGAAGAGTGAGCCGTCCTTGATGTAGCGCACCCGATCCTCCGCCAGAGGTGCGAAGAAGGAGGGCCAGCCGCAGTGCGAATCGAACTTCTGGTCGCTTCGGAACAGCTCGGCACCGCATGCCTTGCAACGGTAGACACCCACGGTCTTGGTGTCGGTGTACTCGCCGGTGAAGGGGCGCTCGGTGCCGGCTTGGCGGAGGACCTTGTACTCCTGCGGCGTGAGTTGAGCGCGCCACTCGGCCTCGGATTTGACGACTTTGCCTACCTGGGCGGCCGGGTTGTTCTGCGTGTCTGTCATCTCTGCCTCTCAGTTGCGGGCACCTCTGTCAACAGCCAGAGCGGTATGCCTGTTCCCGACGGTACTCACCTATGCTGGCGCAATGCCGGTGCCAGCGGTTGAGCTCGAGGTCGGTAACCGCACCGTAAGGGTGACCAGCCCGGACAAGATCTATTTCCCAGAGGTCGGGCTGAGCAAGCTCGACATCGTTAGCTATGTGGTCACCGTCGCAGATGGTATGTTCCCCGCCCTCAAGGATCGCCCGGTCACCATGGAGCGCTGGCCTGGTGGGTACCGGCCGGACGTAAAGCTCAGCACCCGGAGCGACTCGCACGGCGAGGCGTTCTACCAGAAGCGGGCGCCTTCCAAAGGCATGCCCGAATGGGTCGAGACGGTGACGATCACCTTCCCGTCGGGGCGAACGGCGGACGAGGTCTGCGTGACCGAGCCGGCAACCATCGCTTGGATGGCAAATCTGGGCACTCTCCGATACCACCCCTGGCCAGTGACTCGGGCTGCCACCGAGAAGGTCGACCAGCTGCGCATTGATCTCGACCCGCAGCCGGGCACTGACTTCGCTGATGCGGTACGCGCCGCGCATGAGCTGCGCTCGGTGCTGGAGGACGCGGATCTGGTTGGTTTTCCCAAGACCAGTGGGGGTCGGGGGGTTCACGTGTTCGTGCCGATTCAGCCCACCTACGGCTTCATCGAAGCCCGGCATGCGGTGATCGCGCTCGGCCGCGAGCTGTCCCGTCGGATGCCTGACCACGTCACGGTGAACTGGTGGAAGGAGGAGCGCGGCGCCCGCATTTTCGTGGATTTCAACCAAATGGCGCGGGACCGGACTATCGCATCGGCTTACTCAATCCGGCCAACGCCTACAGCAGTGGTCTCGGCGCCCTTGGCCTGGGACGAGCTGAGCGACGTCACTCCCGAGGACTTCACCGTCAGCTCAATGCCAGGTCGATTCGCCGAAATTGGAGATGCGTGGCGATCCTTCTATGAGCTGGAGCCACGCAACCTTGACTCTGCGCTGGAGATGTATGCGCGTGATGAGCGCGAGCTTGGCACGGGCAGATACGGCGGTGCGGAGATGCCATATCCGCCTGACTACCCGAAGATGCCAGGTGAGCCAGCCAGAGTCCAGCCCAGCCGGATGACCCAGGAAACAAGGGAAATCGAGGGTCTCGCCTGAGTTGGCTCGGGTACGGGATCCGGACTGAAAGTGCCTGCCCGGTGCACCACCTCGGCTGTTTGCTGAACCAAAATCGATCTTGATCGGGTGCTTCGCCTGACTTAGAACTGCGCGGCGCCTTCGGCTGAGCTGGTTCTGGCAACTCGGTAGTCGGTGAACAGCGCCCCGTCATCGGCGTACAAGGCGTGATGCAGCCGGAACGAGCTCGGCACGGGGAGGGCTGCACCGGCGGTGGATCGCAAGCCTTGGCCGCCCACCACGACTGGGGCAAGCGTGAGGCACAGCTCGTCCAATACGTGAGCGGCCAGCAGATCGTTGTGCAGCCGGGGACCGCCCTCACACAGCAGTCGTTGGAAGCCGGTTCCTGCAAGCTGATCCACAATCTGAGCGAGGTCAAGGGTCGTGCCCCCAGGCTCGAGCACGGTAATGCCCGCAGCCCGTAACGGCTCAAGATCTTCTGCTGGCTTCCCCGCAGTCGTGATGATCATGACGGCGCCTCCGGTGCCCTCGGCCGGTGTGGCGATCACCGGATCAAGATCAGCGCTCGCGGAGATGATCACCAACATTGGATAGGGAGCAAGCCCCTCCTGCTCGCGGACCTGGAGTTGCCACGGTTCAAGATCGACAGCCCGGTAGCCCTCGAAGCGCACCGTGGTAGCCCCGACCAGAACGGCGTCAGCCAGGGCTCGTTGCAGGTCGAAGATGTGGTGATCACTTTCGGTGTTGATGCTGCCCGATCGTCCATCGGGGCCCTGCACGGAACCGTCAAGCGACATGACGAAGTTGCTGCGGACCCAGCCGCGGCCTTCTGGTGCGGGATATCGGTACAACTCCACCAGGTCGCTGTCACCAAGAGTTCGGAGCGCGCCACCATCGGGGCTGAAGATCAGCTGCACTGCACCATCGTTGCACGCCATATCGGGCAGCAATGCACGCTGAGCTCGCGAGCGCCCTTCGACCAGCTCAGGGCGCATCAGGTCTCGGTGTGGGTACCGGTGCGGCACAATCGCCCCATGGCGAAGAAAAAGCTCGAGAGTATGCCGCAGCTGATCACCGAGCAGCTCAGCAAGTTGCTCCGGTTACCTCCTGGCCCCGTAGACATGGCAGTGCTCGAACCCGCTGCCACGCCAGGTTTTCCTGGCGACAAGCAGGACGCGGCTGCGATCACCGACGCTCTGGCACCAGAGCTCAGTGATCTTCAGGAACATCTCTTCGCGAATGGGCGTGCTGATGAATCCATAACCCAAAGGATCCTGATTGTGCTGCAGGGAATGGACACTTCAGGAAAAGGGGGAGTGATCCGGCACGCGATCGGTATGGTCGACCCCCAAGGCGTGAAGATCAAGGCTTTCAAGGCCCCGACCGAGGAGGAGCGGGCGCACCATTACCTGTGGCGTATTGAGCGTGAGCTGCCGCAGCCCGGTTTGATCGGCATTTTTGACCGGTCTCATTACGAGGACGTCCTCATAGTGCGGGTCCAGAATCTGGTTGAGGAATCGGTGTGGCGGCAGCGCTATGACGAGATCAATTCCTGGGAGAACGGCTTGGTGGAGCAGGGCATTGTGTTGATCAAGTGCTTCCTCAACATCTCCTCCGCCGAGCAGAAGGAGCGACTGCTCGCCCGGCTCGATGATCCGACCAAGCACTGGAAATACAACCCCGGGGATGTCGCGGAGCGCGCAAAGTGGCCGGCGTACATGGAGGCCTACCGCGCGGTCCTGGAGCGCTGCAATACCGAGCGCGCGCCGTGGTACGTCATCCCGTCCGATCGCAAGTGGTATCGAAATTGGGCCGTGGCGCAGCTGCTAGTCGAGCACCTGCGGGCCCTCGACCTGCGCTGGCCTGCTGCCGACTTCGATGTTGAAGTCGAGAAGGCTCGGGTCGCAGCGAGCTGATTGGGACGTACCGCTCCAGCTGCTATCCCTCAATTCGCCGGCACCCGAGACACCACTCGAGCTGCAGAAAACTGGGTTAACCCACTCTTCGCGCGCCTCACCCACGTTGCAACGTGTGTAGAGCGCAAGCAGAGTGGGTTAACCCAGTTTTCTGACGAAAGGGCCCGCAGTGCTCCGGCGCTGCGTCAAGGGAGCGAGCTGATCAGAGTTACGCGCTGACCACCGACAGGTGGCCTGCCCGCGTCGGCTCATGATCCGCGTCGCCGGCCTCATGAAGATCGACCAGATCCATTGCCGCCATCACATAACGGATCAGGGCGACCTCAGCGATCTCAGGCTCACCACCCATAGGACTAGACACCGCGACGGCCCCGGCTGCCAGCGCGAGCTCTGCCTGCCGGGTGTAGAACAAGCCCGGCGCCAGGAACCAGCTGCCTACCGCAATGTGCCGCCTGCCTTGACCGCGCAGGGTACGAATCGCCTCGGCACTCGACGGCCCGGAGCCGGTTGCGTAGGCCGTCACGCAAGGCAGCCGGTGGTGCGTCGCCCATTGCCTGGCTCGCCTCGCGACCAGGGCATTGCTCCGGATATCGGGACTGCCGGCGGCTGCGAAGACGAGCCCATCGAGCTCTGACACACGCCGCGCACGCAGAGCGTCTCGCAGTCGCCGGTCGATGATCGAAAGCAGCTGCGCCTCCGGACCGATGGGCCGCGAGGCGATCACCCGCAGCTGCGGGAAGCTCGCCTGCACCTGATTGAGCAGCGCCGGCACCTCGGCCTGCACGTTGAAGGCGTCCGAGAGCAGCAGTGGCACGAACACCACCTCGGCGACTCCATGACTCACCAGTTTCTTGACGACCTGGAGGCCACTGGGCGCGCAGTGGTCGAGAAACGCCACGTGAACATCAAGTTCCGGTCGAATTGCCAGCAGACCCTCGCGGATCTGATGGCTGACCTGCGGCACCTGAGGGTCATGGCTTCCGTGGCCGATGAGGATTAGGGAAGGAGCGGTCATAATGGCTTTCCTTGTTGTGCTGGGTGTTTCGAGTCGGACGTGAGTGTTGCCGCGGTCCTCGCGGTGAGGGGAGTCGACCCCGCGAGGCCGGCTCCGAGGGTCCACCCGTTCGCATCGTCCACGAGGATGAAGGCCCCGGTGGCACGGTGCTCGCGGTAGGAGTCGATCGGCACTGGCGAAGCAAGGCTCAGCCGGATCTTGCCAATGTCGTTCAGTGTGAGTGAGGTGGTCGGCCGCCAACAGGGCACGGTTCCGGCCTCGAAGTCCAGGTCAAGTGCGCCTTCGATGGACCTCACGACGGCTTTGGTGAGTGAGGTGCCGTGCTGGAGGAGTACGCGCGCGCCGGCTGATAGCTCACGCTCGGCTAGCCAACACACGGTGGCGGTCAGATCTCGGATCGGTGCTGGGGGAGCGTCGGTCGCGGCGATGATGTCGCCCCGCGAAACGTCGATGTCGCTGTCCAGCCGGATGACGACCGATTGTCCAGCCACAGCAAGATCAAGGGGACCGTCGGGAGTGTCGATCGCTTCGACGATGGCATGCGTGCCCCGTGGTAGGACCACTACCTCCTCGCCTGGGC
>DATHIJ010000138.1:0-3640 GCA_035489975.1 Propionibacteriaceae bacterium
GGAAGATCGATGATCAGGCCGCACCCCCTTCCTCGGAGCGTGGCCAAGCAGGTCGACCCCCGCATTAGTTCGGGTGACGATCACTCGTCTTCGTCGAAGCATTTGGCATGCGAACCCCATCGGCTGACATAGGTCAGCAACTCGTCATAGGGAAGGTCGGCCACTTCCTGGAACAACCTCTCAAGTTTGACGCAGTCCTTGGCCATGCCCGCTGTATCGATCTCTTCCTGAAGGTATGGGCGGTACTTCTCCCAGGCGATCGGAGACGGGTAGGGCCAACCCGTTTGCTCTGGACTCCACGTCTTGCTTGGCGCCGGTATGGGAGTCGAGGTCGGAGGTGTGTACCGGAATGCGAAGAGCAGCAGGCAGACGCCCAGAGCGATCGCGACTGTCTCGATTGCTGCTAGGACAATTAGCCTCTTGGTGTTCACGTTGCCGTCTCCTTTACCGGTCCAAGATCGAGAAGACGTTTAAGAAGGCGACATACCCAAGACACACACCGAGGCTGATCGATACCACCTGGAGCAGCGCGCCGATGAGCAGCTGCTTTGGCATGCTCGGTACTCGTGCTCGACCTGCTGCCGGTGATCTTGAAAGGTCTGCCGCATCGGTGGGCCGCGAACGGTGGTCCTGATGCGGCTCAGCGTCGGCAACCTTCGGCGGCGCGCGGAGGGTCATGATCACGGTCAGGATGGCGCTGATGGTAATGGTGGCGAAGATGAGGTACCCATAGCCGATCGGGGTGTCCCCATTGCCGCCGCCGAAGCTGAGCATGGTGAAGTACTCAGTGATCACGTGAACGAAACCGAACGCCGTCGTGCCCGACAGCACAACCACCAGCCGGGGGCCGATGTGGCGACCGCGAGCCTCTGGTTGCCACACCAAGATCCAGACCAAAGCAACGACGGCCAACAACTCGAGGAACGTAACCAGCCCCATCAGGGGAGGGGTGTACTCAAAGGGTTTGGGATCGCCGATCGCCGCGGCTCCAGCCACGGCCACCGCAAGCGTGGCCAGACCGGGAAGTGCCGCAACGGCCCAGGTCCTCCATCGCCACCGCAGCCTGAGAATCAGCGTGAGCCAGGCGACCCCGAGTAGCGCCATCGCGACCAGGTTCAGCCCAGACGTCCACGGCATTACCAAGGCGACATCGCCGTCCATGGCCTGCTTACATGCGGGGGGAGAATTTGCGCCCGACGTCCACGTAGTAGTTGATGATGCTGCCCCTCAGCATGCTGCCCCGGCACGGCAGCCAGTAGAGATAGGTCGACCGACCTGTGGCAGCGGCCGCGGCCAGCATCAGGCCCGCCGTCAGCACCACGGCCAACGCTGTTCCCTCACGCTCAGACCGTACCGATTCGTCGGAACTCAGGTGAGCCAACAGCCGATATCACTGATGAAAGATCGATGCCTCTAAGAACACCCCAGTAATTCCATCCCCGCGGAACCCCGTGATCAACACTTCGAGAGATCACCACCGTCAAGCAGAGCGCCTCTCAGAGGCCCTCAGCGACGGCCCGTACCGGGGTACGACCCGAGCCGCCGGACCTAGGAGACCCAACCCCACTTCCGAAGCAACTCGTCTATGTGCCCGGAACAGCTCGTATAAATGTCGGGGTTCTCGGGAGGCCCCCACCAGGGCCGGCGATCTAGACAGAGGTACTCGCCATTGACGAGGGCCAACCAACCGATGATGCCGATCAGCAGGAGGGGCAAAATGATCATGAGGACGATCAGCCCAGTGGGTCGCTTCTTGGGCGGAAGCCTGCAGAGGATTAACGACAGTGGGATCCGCGGCGGAAGGCCTAGACGTGGCCGGCTGTGTAGTCACGGTTACTCCTTCAGCTTGAGGCCGTCCGTCGTAGTCACGAGGCCAGCGTGAGAGCCGCGGGCAGCAACCACGTGCGCTTCTCACGCACGCTCAGACCGTACCGATTCGTCGGAGCTCAGGTGAGCCGACAGCTGATTTCAGTGATGAAAGATCGACGCACGCACCTACAAAGGTTGACCTATGCGCGCTTGGCGTTTCTGTGATCTCGGAGAAGGATCAGGTGGCTCCGTCGCCTCCGACTGGGGAAATCTGCAGCCCAATCAGCCCTCGCTGCGAGACGTGGACGATCGGAGGGGACCACTCCGAGTCGGCCGGTCGGCCTGAGTCGCTGAGGACCGGGCCTCCGGGGGTGGTTGGGCGCCTCCGAGGGTGGTTGGGCCGGGTCCGGAGACTTGCTATCACCAGATGATCACTGAGGGAGCCGTCGCGTCTCGACGATCTCGCTACAGATCATGATCAACTTGCGATTCTCGCTCTGCGAGACCCGTCGCAGGTACGCGAAAGCCTGATCGGCATCGATGCCCAGCCTCTCCATCAAGATTCCCTCCGCCTGCCCGATGATGGTGCGGCTCGTCATGGCGACGCCGCGGCCACGAATCTCCCGGTGCGCTGCAAGCGCAACCGAGATCTGCGCGGCCAAGGCCTGAGCGATCGCGTACTCATTCGGCCCGAAGGGGTCAAGCGAATCCGAATACAGATTGAGCGCCCCGTATGAATCAGCACGATCAGGGTTAAGGCTCGTGTAGAGCCAGAGCGACATCACCGCTTTGATGCCTAAGACCGACACCACGCGTGGAGTCCACTCTGGCCACCGAGCCTCCTCGCTCAGATTCCGGCTGATCACTGTCTCTTGCCAGCGCACGGCGTCCAGGCAAGGGCCCTCGTGAAGCTGGTATTGGAGGGCGTCGCCGCGCCGCACCACGTCATCGAAAGCTACGGGTGTGGAGAACTGGCCACCCTGCACGACCGAGATGCCGGCATGATCACTACCATCAATGATCCTTACGGCAAGATCAACAGCGAGCCGAAGCAGTTCTGTTTCGTTCGGGGCGGCATACAGCTCTCTCGCCGCACGAGCGAAGCCTTTGACCCCGCTAATCCCGATGGTTGTCATAAGGCCTGCCGTCTCAGCCTCGGATGCCAAAGCACCATGCTACGCAAATTCGCGCACAACGATACTGCGCGAATGCGAGTTCATGTGGGGCCAATTAAATCCTCTGTTACGTCCCTTGGCTACTTGCATGCGCTTCTTGGATGTTCTAGGCGCAGCTGGACCGCGACAAGTCGCGTTTCCTCGCTCTTCGCCGGACGAAGATCAACAACTCTGATCCACCGTTGACGGCCGTCTGCACCGCGGCCTCGCTAGCGTGCCGGAGGACGTGCAGACGTGGAAGGGGTGGCTCAAACCTCTCGCCAGATCCTCGACCAAACATCGCACGCTGGCTGCTGGTCCTTGCTGGAGAGACAGCATGCACCGCAGCTAGTCGCCGGCAAGGCGACAGAAAGCGCCCTACCGTACACCCGGTCAACGTCCGCACGGGCCGGCCGCACCCGGCCGCTAACCACCGTCAAGCTGCTGCAAAGAGGCACTGCCCTTACTCGCGGTGGGTGGAGGTAGATGGTGGCACCGTAGCCCTTCTCGAATCCGTCGTGAGAGTAGGGATTGCGCCACACAGACTCCATAACAGGTGACATTGAGACGGGTGTGTTATCTCGACTGTGAGGTGGGTATGTCGGCGGTGAACATAGGCCGCATTTGCACTTTAGGCAACGCGTTCGACTCTCGGGAAAACCGCTGCGAACGCATGG
>DATHIJ010000139.1:0-3719 GCA_035489975.1 Propionibacteriaceae bacterium
CGGCTTGAACCCATGACACACGCGCGATCTAGGAAAGATTTGCCATGACCGCATCGGACGACCCGCACCCGGTGAGCCCAGGCATGCCGCCGACGTGTGGATATGTAGTGCGAGCCGAGTTCGACCACCTTGTCATTCGCGACGACTTCGTCGCCGACATCGCCGGAAACCCAGGCCACCGCCTCCTTGAGTTCCAGCCCCAGGTGACGATCAATACCAAGGGGCAGCTGGAATTGCATCTCACCGTCCCCGGACCTGACGTTTGGACCTCACTCCTGACCGCCATGAGCGTGATGCGGCAGTCTGGCTACGCACCCATCGCCGTCCACGTCCTCGACAATCCAAAATCGACAACCACCCGGGTCCGGGCGCTAGGCAACGACTCAAACTAGGCGACTCGACCGTCGCGCCCACGTTGGTTCCAGTCGGCCGCTGCTCCTAAGGCCGAGCTCAACTCACTGTCTTGGCTCAAAGATCACAACTGCGGTCTCAGAGGAACGTAGGGCGGCGTAGCCATCGAGGTTTGAATCCAGTTCACGCCACTTGTCCCACAGGCGGGACCGCTCCGGTCCCGCTGCAGCGCGTGCTGTCACCGAACGTGGCCCGTCGACGATGTCGACTCTGGCCTCCGGATTCGCCTGCAGATTAAGCCACCAGGCCGGCTCGCCGTCCGCCCAACCGTTCATCGCCATGGTGATGAGATTCGGACCGTCCTCGAGGTAGCCGAGGATGACGCTGCGCTCTTGGTGGGTGCGACGCCCGGTCGTCGTAAGGCGCAGGGTGCCCCAGCGGTTGGCCCTTGCCCGCCACAAGCCGACTCGCCCTCGGGTGACGCGGTACAAGGCACGGTGGGCGTACCAGGCAAGGCGGACGAACCATCGGGGAGGAACTCGCGGCGCCCGCTCGCGTACCTTCGACATCGACACCCCAAGTGATGCGGCTGTCGCGAGCATATATGTCGTAGCGGTCCCGCCGGGGGGCCATGGTCACCCAGTCATCTGATGTCGGTGATGTTAGGTTCGGCGGGAGTACCAAATCTCTTGGCCTGAGGCACGACAGGAGGCCCTTGTCGATCACAGTCCGGCTCGTCCTGGCCAGCACGCTGATGCTGTTCTTGGAGCTGTCGCTGATTCGGTGGTCGGGTGCCCAGGTGGTTCATCTCAGCTACTTCAGCAACTTCATCCTGTTGGGTTCGTTCCTGGGCATCGGCCTCGGCTTCCTGCGAGCCAACCGATCAAGACGTAGGCAGCCGTTCTATTCGGTGGTGGCACTGCTGGCCTACGTAGCCTTCCTGTCTACGTTTCCGGTGGCGGTCAATCGCGAACAGGAGTCGGTGATCTACTTCACCAGCCTGAGCACCTCCGGACCACCGATTTGGGTGACCCTGCCAGTGATCTTCCTCGCGGTGGCCGCCATCATGGCCGGCCCAGGCGAACTGGTCGCCGACTGCTTCTCTCAACTGCCGCGGCTTGTCGCGTATCGCTCCGACCTGATCGGCTCGTTGATCGGCATCGTCGCCTTCACGATCTGCGCGTTCACCGGCGCCCCGCCCCTTGTCTGGTTCCTGCTGGTGGCCACGCTGTTCGTGGTGCTGCTGGCCGGCGCTGCTCGGGTCGTGACGATCACCTTGCTGGCTGCCACGGTGGCGTTGTTCGCTTACCCGCTCATCAATGCGACCGGAGTCTTCTGGTCGCCCTACTACAGGGTGAGCACCTTCGCCGAGTCCGACGGCAACAACGGGACCCAGTGGCAGATCTATGTCAACGGGATCCCACACCAGAGGCTGACCACCGCGGCAACCCGGATAGAGCAGGAACCCTTCTATGACGAGCCCTATCGACGGGTCACCAGGCCACCTGAGCAAGTGCTGATCGTCGGCGCGGGAACTGGCACCGATGTGTCGATCGCCCTGTCCCACGGGGTCGCGCATGTCGACGCAGTGGAGATAGACCCACGGCTGCTGCGCTTCGGGAAAGAACACAACCCGGACCGCGCGTACGACGATCCTCGGGTGACCACCTACGTCAATGACGGCCGCGCGTTCCTAGAGCGGACGGACAAGAAGTACGACCTGATCTTGTTCGCCTTGCCCGACTCACTGACCTTGGTGTCCGGCGCGAGCGCCCTGCGACTGGAGAGCTATCTGTTCACCGAGGAGGCGATCCAGTCCGCCCGCGAGCACCTCGCCTCGGGCGGGGCGTTCTCGATGTACAACTACTACCGCGAGCAGTGGCTCGTGGACCGGCTGGGGAACACGCTGGCCACCACTTTCGGGCACTCGCCGTGCCTGCTCTCCAGCCCTGAGGCGATATCACTGGCCGTGTTCGTGGTCGGCGCGACGCCGACCGACCAGCGGTGCGAGACGACCTGGGCGCCGACGGGAACGCCGCCTGAGCCGTCCACCGACGACCGGCCGTTCCTCTACGTCGCAGAAGACACCGGGTTCTTGGGCATCCCGACGATCTATCTTGCCGCGATCGGCTTGATCATGTTGGTCAGCGTGCTGGCCATCGGTCTGGTCGGCGGGGTGGCTCAGGCCCGAACGATGTGGCAATACCGCGATCTGTTCCTGCTGGGAGTTGCCTTCCTGCTGCTGGAGACCAAGAACGTTACGGGGTTCGCGCTCTACTTCGGCACCACCTGGCTGGTGAACGCGCTGGTCTTCGCCGGCGTGCTGGTCGCCGTGCTCGCGGCGATCGAGATCACCCGGCGCTTCCGTACGCCGCCGTTGCGGATCATGTACTTCGTACTGTTCGGCGGCCTGGCTCTGGCCTGGCTGGTGCCGGCGTCCTGGGTGCTCGCGCTGCCCGTGCCCCTGCGGCTCGTGGTGGCGATCGTGCTGGCCTTCCTGCCGATCATGGCCGCGAACATCATCTTCGCCAAGCGCTTCGAGTCGAGCGCCCATCCAGTGACCGCATTCGGCACCAACCTGCTGGGCGCGATGATCGGCGGTTGCCTGGAGTACGCGGCCCTGGCCGTCGGCTACCGCTGGCTTCTGGTCATCTGCGCGTGTCTCTATTTGGCGGCCTACCTGCTCACGCCGCGCGGGTCAGATCGCCGGATGGCGGTGGAAACCGCGGCGGGCGCGGTGTCCTGACGGGTTCGCCGTAGTGGCGGGTCACCCCAACTCTCAGGGGTTCGATCCGCTGAACGTGACAGCCGGGTAGCCCGGCAGCTCGACCCGCACCCGCAAGTAGCGAGTCTGGAACAGCTCGGTCGGGTCCTCGACTCGGAAGGTCTTGCTGATCGTGCCTTTCGCCCCGGTCGCAATCACGCTGGCACCACTGGCCAGCCCGGGCGGAACCAACTCCTTGCCCCGGTCGCCGTGATAAGCCAGGCTCATCGCGACGTCGCTAGCACCGATCGCCGTGCCGGCGTTCTCGACCCGGACCGACACGGTGACCTCGTTGCCGGGGATCTTCGGTGGGCCCTTGGCTCGATCGCTGTCCACCTCCGACATCACGAAGCCGCTGAGCTCGTAACGGGTGCCGTCGGGGAAGACCGCCCGCTGGTGCAGGGTGAGGTTGGTCTGCCCGACTTCGGCGGCGCAGCCGCACAGCAGAATGAGCCCGGCGATCCCGACCGCGACTCTTCTCACGGTTAGGAGCGTAGTGCCGCACCCGGAGGGATTCTCATGTGCTCGCGAACACTGGAATTGGCGACCGGAGCACTGCCACCGGCCACTTTTCCGCGAGGCGAAGCGCCCAGCAGCTGAGCAA
>DATHIJ010000140.1:0-3538 GCA_035489975.1 Propionibacteriaceae bacterium
TCGACTGAGAAAGTCGGTTCCTGGCTGATCGCTACAGGCTCGTCATGATCTCGCGCATCAAAGACGCGGTCTCGCTGGGCGTCTTGCCGACTTTGACTCCGGCAGCTTCGAGCGCCTCCTGCTTTGCGGCCGCTGTCCCGGATGATCCGGAGACGATCGCGCCGGCGTGGCCCATGGTCTTGCCCTCGGGTGCGGTGAAGCCGGCGACATAGCCGACCACTGGCTTGGTGACGCTGGCTGCAATGTAATCAGCGGCCCGTTCCTCCGCGTCGCCACCGATCTCGCCGATCATCACTATGGCGTCCGTGTCCGGGTCGCTCTCGAATGCCTGGAGAGCATCGATGTGTGTGGTGCCGATGATCGGATCACCCCCAATGCCTACAGCCGAGGAGAACCCGATGTCGCGCAACTCATACATCATCTGGTAGGTCAGCGTGCCGGACTTAGAGACCAGCCCGATACGCCCGGCCTCGGTGATGTCGGCCGGGATGATCCCGGCGTTGGACTGCCCCGGTGAAATCAGTCCTGGACAGTTGGGGCCGATGAGTCGCGTCGAGGAGTTCTGGGATCGTGCGAAGAACTCGGCCGTATCCTTCACCGGAACGCCCTCGGTGATGACCACCGCCAGCGAGATGCCCGCCTCGATTGCCTCAACGACCGCTGCCAACGTGAATTTTGCTGGCACGAAGATCACGGTGACATTGGCGTCCGTGGCGGCCATCGCTTCCCCCACCGAATTGAAGACCGGTACGCCGCTTCGTTCGAACTCGACTACCTGTCCGCCTTTGCCGGGAGTCACGCCGCCAACGATCTGGGTACCGGAGGTCATCATGCGATGGGTGTGTTTGCGACCTTCCGAGCCGGTCATGCCCTGGACGATCACCCTGGAGTCCGAATTCAGAAAGATTGCCATGATCTGCCCCCTTAGCTCGCCGCCAGCTCGGCCGCCCGGCGGGCCGCACCGTCCATCGTGTCCACTTGTTCCAGTCCCGGCAGGTTTGCAGCCGACAGGATCTGACGGCCCAGTTCGGCGTTGTTGCCGTCCAGGCGTACCACCAGCGGAACATCGACATGCTCGTCACGACTGGCCAGCAGCTCGAATGCGTGCACGATCCCGTTGGCGACCGCGTCGCAGGCGGTAATTCCGCCAAACACGTTCACGAAGACGCTCTTCACCTGCTCGTCGCCAATGATGATCTCCAAACCACTGGCCATGATCTCCGCGCTGGCGCCGCCACCAATGTCAAGGAAGTTCGCCGGCTTCGGTGAACCTGAAAACTGCTCGCCGGCGTATGCGACGACGTCCAGGGTGCTCATCACCAGGCCAGCCCCATTACCGATGATCCCGACGGAGCCGTCGAGCTTGACGTAATTGAGCCCCTTGGCCTTTGCTGCCGCCTCGAGCGGATTCTCGGCCGACTTGTCTGCCAGCGCCGCATGATCGGGTTGGCGGAACTCCGCGTTCTCGTCGAGGGAGACCTTGGCATCCAACGCGATGATCTTGCCGTCACCGGTCTTGATCAGCGGGTTCACCTCAACCAGCGTCGCATCCTCCTTTTGGTACACAGTGCCGAGCAGCTGGATAACGCGTGCGATCTCTGCGGCATCGGGACCTGAAAAGCCGGCCGCGGCGACTATCTCATCGGCCTTGGCCTGGTCGATTCCGACCAGGGGATCCACCGGGATGCGGGCCAGGGCTCCGGGACGCTCCGCCGCAAGCGTCTCGATATCCATCCCGCCCTCTTTGGAGCACATTGCGAGATATCGGCGCTCTGCACGATCCAGCAACAAGGAAAAGTAGTACTCCTCGGCAATGTCAGCGCCCTCGGCGACCATGACCGTCTTGACGACGTGTCCTTTGATGTCGAGACCGAGAATCTCAGCAGCACGAGCCTCCGCCTCATCGGGACTCTTGGCGACCTTCACGCCACCCGCCTTGCCACGTCCTCCGGTCTTCACCTGCGCCTTGACGACTACCACAGGGCTACCGATGGTGGTGGCTGCTTGCTTGGCCTCGGCAGGGGTGGTTGCGGTGACGCCACGCAGCACCGGAACCCCGTAGCCCTCGAAGAGGTCGCGCGCTTGGTACTCGTACAGATCCACACTTGCCTCCATGCTCGGGTGAGGTCGGACAGACCAGATCCGTGGCGAGAGACCCGGTCCGGGTACGCCGCCAGGCAGACGATCCGAAGCCTATCCGTGACGTCGGGCTGGATGCGAAGTGCTGCGGGCTCTCTGTAGAAATTGATTACGAGGCTTGGCAAACGTCTGCTATTGCGTCGTGGGCTGACCGCTGGCCACGATTCGTCGGCAGCGCCCTCCCTAAGGGCATGAACCGGGAGGAGTAGTTAGCCCATTCGTCACTCGGTGGCGACCGGGACGCTGACGTGAGTGTGACCGAGGTCGACGGGGCCCAACAGTGTGCCCTGACGGCACTCGCGACGAGAACCGAGCTCGCCGGCCACGGCATGTCCATGGGCCGAACCTGCACACTATAGTGACCGGCATCCTTTGCCGACCGTTCACAGCGAAAGGGGACCTTTCATGATCAACGAGGATGGAGCTCGATCCCTTGGCTCGGCCACTATCAGCCGGCGTCAGCTGCTGGGTGGGCTGGCAGGATCGGCGATTGTGCTGGGCAGTGGATCACTGCTTTCGGGCTGCACGGGAACGTCGGCACCGGCTGGCGGAGCTAGTGCCTCGGCCTCCAAGTCGGCCACCTTCGGCTCCTCGGCGTCCGACGACGTGCCGAAACGAGCGATTGCGGCCATGATCGACGCCTTCTCGAAGAAGTCTGGCGACACGATCACGATCAACACCGTTCCGCACAACGACTTCCAAAACAACATCAACACCTACCTGCAGGGCAGCCCCGACGACGCCTTCACCTGGTTCGCGGGTTACCGGATGCGGTACTACGCCGCCAAGGGCCTGGTGGCTCCGCTCGACGACGTCTGGCAGGGCATCGCTGGCAACTTCTCCGAGGGCATCACCCACGCGTCCACAGGCGACGACGGTAAGAAATATTTCGTGCCGAACTACAACTACCCGTGGGGATTTTTCTACCGGAAGAGTGTCTGGCAGGACAAAGGCTACGAGGTGCCGGCGACCTTCGACGAGTTCAAGGGGCTCTGCCAGAAAATAAAGTCGGACGGAATGATCCCTGTGGCCTTCGCCGACAAGGACGGCTGGCCGGCCATGGGGACCTTCGATTACCTCAACATGCGGCTGAACGGTTACCAGTTCCACCTCGATTTATGTGCCCACAAGGAGTCCTGGGATCAGCAGAAGGTCAAGGACGTTTTCGACAACTGGAAGGCGATCCTGCCCTACCACGACCCAGCGGCCCTGGGCGCCACGTGGCAGGAAGCAGCGCAGACCCTCGCACAAAAGAAGACCGGCATGTACCTCCTGGGGTCGTTCGTGACACAGCAGTTCAGCGACAAGGCCGTGCTCGCCGACATCGACTACTTCCCGTTCCCCGAGATGGCTGTGGAGGGTACCGAGGCCGTTGAGGCGCCGATCGACGGTTTCATGG
>DATHIJ010000141.1:0-4373 GCA_035489975.1 Propionibacteriaceae bacterium
ATGGAAATCGGGTAAGCCGTGAACCACACTGACGACTTTTGGATCGCTGCCCGGGGATCCGGGTTGGCAAAGGGGTTTTGCCACATGCTGCCCTGGCCAGAGAACTGCGTAGCGAACCTCTTTGCATCCTCGAGCATCGACCGCTCCACAAGCCATCCGACGTACGCGGGGTTGTCGCCTCGGGGTTTGCCGGTGATCTCGGCCCGCGGTCCGATTGTGAAAAGATCCCGGAGCCGGGCTTTCGGTCGCAGTCGTCTTGGCCGTGCAGGGTAGCGCTGTTCGTCGTAGGAGATTTCACTCGGCTCATGCGCCTCAGGTGCCGGCTGCTCAGCGTCGGTTTCGCTCATCGGCCCCCCAGTTTTACGCCCATCCGCTGGAGATTGCGGACGCTGCTCACGTTAGTCCACAGGTCCCCGGATGCGTCCAGCGCACGCGCCCTTGATGCGTCAGCGCGCGTCAGTACTGCGCGTGCCAGCTCGGGCTGCCCAACTTGCCCTCGAGCTGCTTGTCAAGATCAATTCCGAGCTGTCTCGCAAGGATCGCGGCTGCGATCACTACATCCGCGAGCTGCTCGCCGACATCGTCCGGGGCACTGAAGCCGAGGCCTTGACTCATCGCTCGCCGCAGACCTTTGACGCTCTCGCCCGAACCCTCGGCTAGACGCAAGGCAGTATCGGTCAGGCTGTTCTCGCCATCACGCTCCCGCAGCCCATCCGCGAGCGCCATGATGCGCGGGTCGGTGGCGACCATTGCCAAATCGGGATCAGGGTCACCGCCCAAGATCAGGAAGCGGTACCCGATGATCTCTGCTCTGAACCCGCGCTCTCCTCCTCGCCGCTCGCGCAACTCGCTGTACACCAGACCGGCTGCGCGGTGCAGCAGGAACATCCCGCTCAATTCATGCGGAGCCACATGGATCTGAAACTCGACACCGAGCCCACGCGGGACGATGTAGGGATCGCTCGGCGGCACTAGCTCGATCCGCGAGCGCGCCAGCGAGAGGCACGCGCGGGGCTGATCCTGGTCTCGAAAGGACTGATACTCGACCTTCCACCCAGCTTCGCTGAAGATCGACGCGGCGGAGTATGGATCCTCGGTTGCAAGCAGGGGGGCAAGCATTCCTGAACTCCAAACACGAGCGATTGCGCCTGCGTCTCACTCTTCCACAAATGGGCCGATCTGGCGTGCGACGCGGCGGAGGAGTCCTGACAAAGATCGGCAGCCGTACCCGCAGCAGGCACAGCGCCACCGCCAGTCACAGCGATCACAGGAGTCTCTGAGGGCCCTGCGTCCTAGACTCGGAGCGATCATGCCGAGGCATCTGACGCGGACCGGCGACGCGACCACGACCCGGGGGGTTGCGTCGCTATGGGCGGCGCTGCTGATGATGATCATGGTGGCGAGCTGCTCTGACGCCGGGCCGCCGGCTCCACCCGAAACAGCCCGCGAACTGAGCTGGAGCCGCATCGCGTTACCCGAGTCGGTCGCAGCGTCCTCGCTGGCCCCGGCCCCTGAGGTGTTGCTGGTAGCAGGGCGCGCATCATCAGGCCGAGGTCACCCGGCGCTCTTCGCTGTGGACGCTTCAGGCAATACCCACGCCGTGGCGCTGCATCCGAACAGCCCGTACGCCATGGTGGCTGACCTGGTTTCGGTCGCCGCCCACGGCACCGAGGTCGTCGCCCTAGGTGGCAAGCATGGCGGAGCCCATGCAAACGTCCGCTGGACGGTTTGGACCGGCTCAAGGCAGGGTCTTGATGAGTATCCGCAGCCGTTTGAGACGTTCGGTGGGCAGAGCGCGGGCGGCCTGCTCGGAATCGTGATTGCCTCCGACGGGCCGGTGATCGCCGGCACCTGGGCTGCCAACGAGGGCGGCCTGAACGCAGCAGTATGGCTTCCCACCGGCCGGCGGTGGCTGCGCCAGGAGTCCGATGGCACAGCCCTCGCCAATACACAACAGATCCAGGTCAATCCCCGCGCAGCGAGCGCTGCCGGCCCGGCCGTGATCCTTTCAGGCTCGGTGATCACTTTCGGCGACGGCGTAGAGCAACGAGCGGCACTCTGGACCTGGCCGACCCGCAGCAGCGCCTGGATGTTGCAGCAGCTTCCCGACGCCGGGATTCATAGCGAGGCACTGTCCAGCCGTTGTGTGCAGACCTGCTGGGTTTCCGGCCACGCTGACGGGCGTCTGGCGTTGTGGAGCTTCGACCTAGCTCACGTCGCTGAGTCCGCGACGCGTGATTCGACGTTGCCGTCGATGGAGATCAACACCGACGGCCCCGGACCGAGAACGGTCATATCGGGCGGCCAGCCCGGAATCCTCTTCAGCCACGCTGACAGCACCCGCCTCTTGGTGAGTGACGGCCACAACGGCTGGCAGACCTTCACAGCCCCAGCCGGTTCGGTACTCGACGCCACGACTGTCGGCGACCGTCTTTACGCCATCATCCGAACCGACGACACAGCCGGGCTCTGGACTGCCGATCTCGCGGCCACCCGGACGCGCTGACCTCCCCTCCACCGACTTGTCAGCGCCGGTGGTCGTTATAGCGACCACCTACGCTGACAAGTCGGCGTCGTAGGCGAGTGTCGCGAGCGCGCGTAGTGCCAGCGGATATCCAGCAACACCGAAGCCGACAATGATGCCGGCGGCACCCGGCGACACATATGAGTGATGGCGGAACGACTCGCGGCCGTAGACGTTCGAAATGTGCAGTTCGATGATGCGAGCGCCGGACCCGGCAATGGCGTCATGCAACGCCAAACTGGTGTGCGTGTACGCCGCGGCGTTCAGAACTGCGCCTACCGCGTCACCCGCCGACTGGGCGCGCCCAGCCTCCTGAACCCAGTCCACGAGCTCACCCTCGCGGTTGGTCTGGCGGAACTCGAGATCCCAACCCAGCTCGTTCGTCACCTCGAGACAGGATTGCTCGACATCGGCCAAAGTCGCCTTGCCGTAGATCTCCGGTTCACGCAGCCCAAGCAGATTGAGGTTCGGGCCGTTCAGGACGTACACGGTGGTCATGGTGGTACTCCATCATGGTGCGCCGGGCTGAAGGCGCGTACCGACGAAGACCTCTCGCGGAAGTCGGTCTTCACTTGTCACCTCGGCGACAGAGCGGGCCCGGAATCCAACATCGGTAAGCACCTGGAGCCACCGCGCTCGCGGAAACAGTCCAAACTCGTGCGTATCGTGCGCGACCTGGACGGTGCCATCGGCCTCGCGCAGTAAGAAGGCGAACTCGATACGGGTGCTGGTGTCGCCCGGGTCCGGGTCGATGTGCCACTCGAGGTAGCGGACGCCCCGACCATCCGATGCGTCGTGGCCGCCGTGTTCGGTGCCCGCCTCGAAATTCTCGGCAATGTCATCGGGTACGAAGACCGCCACGCCACCCGTCCGGCAGTGCTCGTACGCCGTGCTGACGGCCCGGCGTAGGTCGGCTTCGGTCGTCATGTAGTCGATGGCGTCGTGGACGAAGACGGCATCGAAGCTCCGCCCGAGACGCAGCGTTCGCATGTCACCCAGAAGGTGTTCACACTCGGGATTCAGCCGCCGAGAGACGGCCAGCATGTCCTCGGAAAGATCGACCAGCGTCATGTCGAACTCGCCCTTGAGATGGAAGGCGTTGCTGCCACCCCCGCTCCCGAGCTCGAGAACGGTACGAGTCGGCGGGTCGGCCATGCGCAGCAGCGAGGCCGCGAACGCTGCTTCCTCCACATACTCCTCAGGTGCGGAGATCAACGGCCACCACGACGCGAGGTCACTATAGAAGCGGTGTCGCGGGGGTGCGTTGCGATCATGCTCCTGCTCAGCGGGCTGGGTCACCTGCTCGAGCCTAATTGTGGTGGCCTCTCAAAGTCCTACGGACTAGCGGTCGGCGGCGTCCGGCTCATGCCAGGCGCCATCGCGCCGCTCAGCGAGACCGCGTACGTATGCCGCTTGTCCCAGGTGCTGCATGGTGTCGCCGATCACGCTGACCAGCCTGACTGCCGCGGTCACCGGCGGATCCCAGCGGGTATCGACAATTCGATCCAGCTCGGCGGCCGTGATGCCATCCACATAACGCAGGGTGAGCTCGTGAACCGCTTGATGGTATCCGCCGAGGAGCTTGCTGCTCACCCGAACGGCTGCGACATCTTTAGGGCCGTGGCCATATCCAGTTGCCCGCGTGTTGAAGGGCAACCCGAACCTGTCGCGCCACTCCGGCCACACTTGATCGACCTGTGCCAGATCGGCCAGGTGATCGTCCTGGACTCGGCTCAAGTGCCAGATCAGCCATGCAATTGAGTTGGCCTCCGGATCGGGACGGTAGCTGGCGGTCTCGTCAGTCAGGCCGTCGGTGAGGTCGATCACCAGCTCGCGTACCCGCCCGAAT
>DATHIJ010000142.1:0-3325 GCA_035489975.1 Propionibacteriaceae bacterium
CGCACCCAGCAGGAAGCGCGTGTCGTGCACTATGCGCTGTCAAGCACTTCGCCGGTAGCCATGTCGATCGCCTCCGGTTGCGGAGTCGCCTGCAATGCCTCCTTGATGGCCAGTGCTGTCTTGGGGCCGAAACCGGGCACCGCGGCAATCTCGGAGACCGATGCGGCACGCAGCTTCTTGAGTGAGCCGAAGTGGCTGATCAGAGCCTTACGCCGGATCTCCCCGAGACCCGGCACCTGATCCAGGAGCGATTCGACCATGGACTTGCTGCGACGGGCTCGATGATGGGTGATCGCGAAGCGGTGCGCCTCATCCCGCAGCCGCTGCAGCAGGTAGAGACCCTCGCTGGTCCGCGGCAAGATCACTGGTTCTTCGACGTCGGGCAGCCACACTTCCTCCAACCGCTTGGCAAGACCGCACAGGGCAATGTCGTCGATGCCGAGCTCGTGGAGGGCGTTCGAGGCCGCGGCAACCTGAGCTGCGCCGCCGTCCACCACCACCAGCGAGGGGGTGTAGGCGAACTTTCGGGGCGCGCCCGTGGTCGGGTCGACCAGCAGCGGGCCCTCATCGACTGCCGCGTCCTCCGGCAGCCCGTCCGCTGCCCGCCTTGTCATGGCGGCACGGTCATCGATGAGTCGCCGGAACCGGCGAGTGATCACTTCGTGGATCGCGGCGACGTCGTTCTGCCCGTCGACCTGCCGGATCACGAACCGCCGGTACTCGCTCTTGCGTGGCAGCCCGTCCTCGAACACCACCATGGAGCCAACCACTTCGGTGCCCTGCAGGTTTGAGATGTCGTAACACTCGATCCGGAGCGGCGCACTCGGCAACTCCAGCGCATCCTGGATCTCTTCCAGCGCGCGGTTGCGAGTCGACAGATCGCCGGCCCGCGTGGTCTTGTGCTTGATCAAGATCTCACTGGCATTGCGGGCGACCGTCTCCATGAGTGCCCGCTTGTCGCCGCGCTGCGGCACCCGAATGGAGACATGGGAGCCGCGCCGCTCCTCAAACATCCTGGTCAGTGACTCCGCCGACTGCGGCATCACCGGCACCAGGATCTCGCGGGGCACCGCGTCTTTGTCGTTGGTAGTGGGATCCGGTTCGGCGTAGATCTGCAGCAGGAACTGTTCGATCAGCTCCTCGCTGCCGCCGTCGTCGAACCGGTCGGCAACCCAGCCGCGCTCGCCACGCACCCGCCCCCCTCGTACATGGAAGATCTGCACTGCGACCTCCAAAGGGTCTTCAGCCAAGGCGATGACATCGGCGTCGGTGCCATCCCGCAGCACTACGGCGTTGCGTTCCATGGCTCGTTGCAGGGCACCGATATCGTCGCGCAGCCGCGCCGCGCGCTCGAACTCCAATGCGTCGCTGGCAGCGCGCATCTCCCGCTCGAGCTTCTTGATCATCGGTGCTGCCTGGCCTGACATGAACTGGCAGAAGTCGTCGACGATCGCGCGATGCTCTTCAGCCGTCACCCGGCCGATGCAGGGGGCCGAACACTTCCCGATGTAGCCGAGCAGGCAGGGCCGACCGAGTTGCTTATGGTTCTTGAACACTCCAGGCCGGCAGGAGCGCATCGGGAAGACCCGGAGCAGCAGGTCGACCGTCTCGCGAATCGCCCAGGCGTGGGAGTAAGGGCCGAAGTATCGGGTGCCCTTGCGTTTCGCCCCGCGGCCCACCATGACCCGCGGGATCTCCTCCGAGAGCGTGATTGCGAGCCATGGATACGACTTGTCGTCGCGATATTTGATGTTGAACCGCGGGTCGAACTCCTTGATCCAGGAGTACTCCAGCTGAAGCGCCTCAACCTCGCTGCGCACGACAGTCCAGTCGACATTGGTGGCCGTGCTCACCATCGATCGGGTGCGGCCCAGCAGGGAGGCCGGATCAGCAAAATAGGAGTTCAGCCGGGAGCGAAGGCTCTTGGCCTTCCCGACGTAGATCACCCGACCGTCAGCATCCGAGAAGCGGTACACGCCAGGCTGATCCGGGATGGATCCCGGGGCAGGCCGGTACGCCGGCACTGGCCTCGACGAGACTGGAGGTACCACTCGCCCAGCGTAGGCCGCGCGGGGGACAACCGTTTCCAGGGAATCAAAGGAGCGCCGAGCTATGGGAACCATCGAGCAGAACAAACAGACCGTGGCGCGAGTTTTCGACGCCTTCCGAGCCGGGGACGTCGACGCGTTCGACGATCTGATCGTCGAGGACTACGTCCAGCACAATCCCCAAGCGGGCAATGGGTTGCAGGCCTTGAAGGACTTCGTCGCCCCGTTCGGCCCGGTCGATGTCGAAGTGCACCGAGTCATCGCAGAAGGCGACCTCGTCGCTGTGCACTCGAACTACAAGACCTTCAACATGGCTATCGTCGACATCTACCGCCTCAACGACGACGGAAAGATCATCGAGCACTGGGACGTCACCCAACCGATACCCGAGACGACCGCGAGTGGCAATGACATGTTCAGCCAGCTGAGCTGACGAGCGGCGCCAGCCCGAGCGCCGCGCTAGCTGACGCGAAACCGGTCACTCGCAACCTCAGAATTGGCCGGCCAGACTCGCGTTGGAGGTGACCGGTTTCGTCACTCCGAGACTTACGTTTCGACGTAGACCTTGCCTTCGAAGACGGTTGTCTTCGCCGCAGCAAGGGCTTTGGGTGCAGGCGGGCTCTTCACGGAGCCGTCCTCAATCGAATACTCACTCCCGTGGCAATCACAGTGAATGACACCGTTGCTCACGGATGCGACCGGGCACCCCTGGTGAGTGCAGATCTTGCTGAACGCCTTGTATTTGCCCTTGCTCGGTTGGGTGACCACATAATCAGCGTTCTCCAAGATCACGCCGCCGCCGACCGGCACTTTGGAGGTGGCGACATTTGGGCCCTTAGGGGCCTCAGCCGTCGGCGCCGACGGCTCTGGGGAGGTCGTGTCGGCAGTTGGCGACGGCGTCGTTGGCGCAGACGTCTCCGAAGCGGCCGGAGCAGCGGAAGGCGAGCCGCCGGACTCCTCGGCGCAGGCGCCCAGCGCGGCGGCGCCCGCACCGGTCAGGCCTAGGAGTCCAGCGGCTCGCAGAACGGTCCGCCGCGCAACGGCGGATGTGACTTGACGTGGCGTTTGGTCGCCCAGCTCAGACATCAAAAGACTCCACCCTTCGCGCTGCGAGCGTCAGTCCGGCAGTGGCAGTGCCCGACGCTGCCTGAAGGCGCTCTTTCGACCCCAGACGAGATAAGCCTCGATCTGGTTCGATCGGATGCCCTGTCAGCTTGCTTTAACGGTCGCGCGCCTGGCTGACAGCTTGTCGGATACCACTGCGTCAGCTCGCCCCG
>DATHIJ010000143.1:0-21182 GCA_035489975.1 Propionibacteriaceae bacterium
CCTCGGCTACGGGTTGCGCGCCGAGCAGATATGGGCAGCCAATGGCAGCAACGAGGTGATGCTGCACGTGCTGCTGGCATTCGCCGGGCCAGGTCGACGGGTGCTCTCGTTCGCGCCGACATACTCCATGTATCCCGAGTACGCCCGCGACACCCACAGCGAGTGGTGCACCGTTCCACGCCGCGACGACTTCACCATCGATGCGGACGCGGCGACAGCGGCAGTGCTCGAAACCCGGCCAGCGGTAGTGCTCATTACCAGCCCGAACAACCCGACCGGTACCGCCGTTGGTTTGTCGACGATTCGGGCGATCTGTGAAACGACCCCCGGTGTTGTAGTGGTCGACGAGGCTTACCACGAGTTTGCCCGGACAGGCACCCCGAGCGCGCTACAGCTGCTGCCGGACTACCCGCGGCTGGCGGTCAGCCGGACGATGTCCAAGGCCTTCGCCTTCGCGGCAGGCCGGCTGGGCTATCTCGCCGCGGCCCCGGCCTTCATCGAAGCGCTCCGCATCGTACGGCTTCCGTATCACCTGTCAGCGCTCACCCAGGCGGCGGCACGGGTAGCCCTAGCGCATGCACCGGAGATGCTTGCCAAAGTTGATCAGCTCCGGCGCGCCCGCGACGACCTGGCGGAGTGGCTCGTCGCACAAGGACTGCAGGTCGCTGAGTCAGACGCCAACTTCGTACTCTTCGGGCGGTTCACCGATCGGCACACGGTGTGGCAGGCGCTGCTCGACCGTGGCGTACTGATCAGGGAAACCGGGCCTGCGGGCTGGCTGCGGGTATCAGCGGGCACACCGACAGAAATGCAGGCCTTCAAGGATGCGCTGGCGGCCGTGTTGAGAACCGAAATCGACAAGGAGGCTCCATGAGCAAGGCTCGCACCGCCAATATGGAACGGGAGACTTCGGAGTCCAAGGTCAGGCTCAGCCTCGACCTCGACGGTACGGGCCGGGCCCAGATTTCGACAGGAGTTGGATTCTTCGACCACATGCTGACTGCGTTCGCCACGCATTCGCTGATTGATCTCGAGGCGGAGTGTGCCGGCGATTGGTATATCGATGCCCACCACACCGTGGAAGACACTGCGATTGTGCTTGGACAGGCCATTCGTTCAGCGCTGGGCGACAAGCGCGGCATCCGGCGTTTCGGAAGTGCCCTCGTGCCGTTGGACGAGGCGCTCGCGCAGGCCGTGGTGGACGTGTCCGGCCGGCCCTACTGTGTGCACACCGGAGAGCCGGCCGGGCAGGAGCAGGTTCTGATCGGTGGTTCACATGGCGTCAGTGGCGTGGCAGCCAGCATCCCGTATCCAGGCTCGTTGACCCGGCACATCATGGAGACGCTTGCCTTCCACGCTCAGATCTGCCTACACCTGACCGTCATCTCTGGTCGCGACCCACACCACATCGTCGAGTGTCAGTTCAAAGCCTTGGCCCGGGCGCTGCGAGACGCGGTTGCCTTTGACCAGCGGATGGAGGGCATCCCAAGCACCAAGGGAGCCTTGTGAGGACTGTTGTCGTCCTCGACTACGGATCAGGCAACATCCGTTCCGCCGAGCGGGCAATCGCCAGGGCAGGTGCTGAAGCTGCGGTAACCACCGATGCGCAACTCGCGATTGCCGCAGATGGACTGGTCGTGCCTGGTGTTGGGGCGTTTGCCGCGTGTATGGCTGGCTTGGAGGCCGTCGGTGGACCAGAGATCATCGCCACCCGCCGTGCCAACACGCGGCCAACGCTAGCGATCTGCGTCGGCCACCAGGTGCTGTTCGAGGCTGGCATCGAGCACGGCATGCGCACCGAAGGCTGCGGTATCTGGCCTGGCGTGGTGGAACAATTGCACGCTCCGCGACTGCCGCACATGGGCTGGAACACGATCGAGGCGGCTGCCGGCACCCAGCTGTTCGCCGGCGTTGCGTCCGAACGCTTCTACTTTGTGCACAGCTATGGAGTACGTACGCTGCCGATGGCCTCCCAATGGCGCATCACGTGGGCCGAGCACGGCGGAGACCGGTTCGTGGCGGCAGTGGAGGACGGCCCGCTGTGGTCGACTCAGTTTCACCCAGAGAAGTCCGGTGACGCCGGCGCTCGACTGATCGCCAACTGGGTCGCAACGTTGTGAGCATGGCACGCTGCGAGCGTCGGGAAATCGCGCGAGCAGCCGGCGAGAAAGGGCTGGCCGAATGGTAAGCAAGACGCGGTGGCTTGACTACTGCCTAGCGAAGCCCGGCGCCTGGCAGGACGAACCCTGGGAGGGTGACGTCGTGGTCAAGGTTGCGGACAAGATCTTCGCCTTCTTGGGCCCTACTGGAAATCAGACGATCGGCTTGAAGTGTGGCGATCGCGAAACTGCCGACCTTCTGCTCGACCGCTACCAGGGCGCCGCCAGCAAGACGGCCTACATCGGTAAACACGGCTGGAACACCTTCAGCATCGATGGGACGATCCCTCCCGATGAAATTCAGGACCTTATTGACACCTCGTACCAGCTGGTCGTCGCAAAGCTGCCGAAGTCGAAGCGTCCGGCGTGACCAAGGTCTGGCGATAGGGTCATCTGGTGCATTCGGCAAGTCCTTCACAGCGCGCGGCTCGGGCCGACCGGCTCGTAGTGCTACCAGCGGTCGATATCGCCGGAGGACAAGCTGTGCAGCTGGTCCAGGGTCGCGCCGGGTCCGAGAAGCGGTTCGGTGACCCACGCGCTGCTGCCGAACGGTGGCAAGACGCGGGCGCGGAGTGGATTCACCTGGTCGACCTGGACGCCGCCTTCGGGCGCGGCAGCAACGCCGAGATCGTCTCCGAGCTCACCTCGCACCTGCGGCTCAACGTCGAGCTTTCTGGCGGCATTCGTGACGACGAATCGCTCGAGAGGGCACTGGCGACAGGCTGCGCCCGAGTGAACATTGGTACCGCCGCCCTGGAGCGGCCTGAGTGGTGCGAGGAGATCGTCGACCGCTATGGGGAGCGGATCGCCATTGGACTCGATGTCAGAGGCAGCAAGCTCGCTGCCCGGGGCTGGACCCGGGAGGGCGGCGATCTCTTCGAGACGTTGCATCGGCTGGATCGCGCGGGGTGTGCCCGCTTTGTGGTCACCGATGTCTCCGCGGACGGTATGCTTCGCGGCCCGAACTTCGCGTTGTTGCACCGGGTATGCGAAGAGACCGGGCGGCCGGTGATAGCCAGCGGCGGCATCTCCACTATCGAAGACATCTTGGCCCTCAGAGACATGGTGGAGATTGGGGTGGAAGGTGCCATCATTGGCACCGCGCTCTACGTCGGCCGCTTCACCATCGAAGAGGCCCTGGTGGCCGCGCAGCTGGGTAGCACCACAGGGAGCAATTAACACATGACCGCCGCGCCCGCCGACACGGGCCGCTCCGTTCAGCGGCTCGATGGCCGGCTCCGGGACCTCCTGGCCTGCAAGAAGATCGTGATGACCGGCGTGACGGGATTCATCGGCGAGCAGCTGCTGTGGAAGATCTTGACCGAACTACCCGAGACCAGGCCTGCCGTGCTGGTTCGTCGCAAGGGCTCGGCAAGTGCACGGGAGCGGATGGTCGCTGTCGTCAAGAAGCCGATCTTCGACGACGTTCGGAAGGCCGCCGGAGGCGCTGCTGAGCTTCTCGAAACCAGAGTTGAGGTCATCGAAGGCGATCTGCCCAACATCCCGCAACTGCCGAGCGATCTTGACATCGTGGTGCACTGCGCAGGCGACGTCTCCTTCGACCCGCCGATCGACCAGGCTTTCACGACCAACGTGATCGGCACCAAGGCATTGATAGACCGGATGCTGGACGCCGTCACGGACGAGGCTGGGCAAATGCGCAGGGTGCCGCATTACGTCCACATCTCAACCGCGTACACAGCTGGTCGTCGGCGGGGCGCCATTCCCGAGGCGCCACACGTGCACGACATCGACTACGACGCCGAAGCGGCCGCAGGTATTGCCATGCGGGATCTGATCGAGGAGGAGTCGCGGACCTCTGAGCAGCTCGCCAAGCTCCGCAAAGAGGCTGAGCGGCAACACCGGCAGGCCGGCTTTCTGACTACAGCCGCCGACACAGAGCGTCGCCGCTTGGAGTGGGTTCAGGCTGAGCTGGTCAAGGCCGGTACCGAGCGGGCACGCTCACTCGGCTGGACCGATGTCTACACCTTCACCAAGGCGCTCGGCGAGCGGGTGGTGGCAGATGTTGGCCGGGATGTGCATGTCTCGATCGTGCGACCAGCAATCGTCGAGTCCTCGTGGCTGCATCCGTATCCAGGCTGGATCGAAGGCTTCAAGATGGCGGAGCCGCTGATCTTGGCGTACGGGCGCGGCGAGCTTCCCGAGTTCCCGGCGACACCGGAAGCGATCGTCGACATCGTGCCCTGCGACCATGTGGTGAACGCCATCCTCGCGGTGTGCGCGACACGGCCCAAGATCGGGAACCCCGAGTATTACCACGTCAACTCGGGTGCCCGGAACCCGCTGACCTTCAACGAGCTCTATACCCACATTCGCGCTTACTTTCTCGACCACCCCTTCGAGGGTGGCCCACGGGGGGCTGCCCGGCTCCCGCAGTGGCAGTTCCCAGGCGCCGCCTCGATCGAGCGGCTGCTGTCCACCTCAGAACGCGCCCATAGGGTAGCCGAGCGGGCGTTGGCACAGATGCCGCGCTCGGACCGAACGCGCAAGATCGCCAAGGACCTGGATCGCACCCGGGTGCGGCTGGATTTCTTGCGGCGATATCACACGCTCTACAAGGAGTACGCGCAATCGGAGTTGCACTTCGTCGATGACAACACCCTCGCTCTCACCCAGGCGCTGCATCCGGATGATCAAGCGGTCTTCGCCTTCGACACCGCCGTCTTCGACTGGAAAACCTACGTCCAGGAGGTGCACGTTCCATCCATAACGGCTCCGGTACGCCGAATGGATGCAATCCGTAGAAAGCGCGGCAACCGGCCGACCACGATGAAGGATTTGGAGAAGGACACCGCGGGCGGCGCTGCGCTGGCGATCTTCGACCTGGACGGCACGATCATGTCCACCAATGTGATCGAACAGTACCTCTGGGCTCGCCTGCCGGAGCTGTCACGCACCCGCCAGCTGGCCGAAGTCGGCCAGGTCATGCGGCGCCTTCCGTCGTACCTGCGTGCCGAACAACGAGACCGCGGCACCTTCCTGCGTGCCGTCTACCGGCGCTATCGAGGCGCTGATCTGGCTGCCTTTGAGCGCTTCGTCGACTCTTCGATGGCTCCCCACATCTTGAGCAGGCTCTCGCCTGAGGCCGTGCGCAGGATCCGGGAACATCGTGCCGCCGGACACACCACGATCCTGATCACGGGCGTGGTGCTGCCGCTGACCCGGCCGATCCAGCCGCTGTTCGACGTCATCGTCGCCGCAGAGCTTGGAGTCGACCAGGAGGGCCGCTGCACCGGATTTCTCACCGCGCCGCCGTTGGTGGGGGAGTCCCGAGCTGCTTGGCTCAAGCAGTACGCGGCGGTGCATCATCTCGACTTGGGTCGTAGCTTTGCCTACGCCGATTCCCATTCCGATCTGCCGATGCTGGAAACCGTGGGCAACGCAGTGGCGGTCAGCCCGGACATCCCGCTGATGCGGGCCGCTCATCGCAACCAGTGGTCTGTCGTGGAATGGAAGATCAAACCGATCACACCGCGCTGGGCGATGCCGACGTAAGGAGGTTGACAGATGGGCCGCCCCGGATTCGTTCTGGAGGTCGACGATCGCACTCCGCCGCTGCTGGTGCCCGACGGAGATCGTTTTCGTCTTGAGAAGTTCCCACTCGGAACCCGAGTGATCTACCCTGCGGAGTCGCTGACGCGGCTGCCGGACATCGGCGAAGCGATCAATGCTGCGCTCGATGCGCCGCTGGAGTCCGAGCCGCTCTCGGCGCTGCTGGAACCGGACATGCGGCTGACGATCGCTTTCGACGATGTCGGAACCCCAACGCCGAGAATGCGGAGGCCCGACATTCGCGGAAAGGTGATCGAGGCGATTTTGACGCGGGCGGCGGCTGCTGGGGTGGACGACGTTGCTCTCGTCAGCGCGAACGGTCTGAACCGCCGGATGACTTCGGAGGAACTTGATTACATCGTGGGTGAGCGCGTCTTCCGGTCTTTCTACGCCGATGGCCTGCTGACCAATCACGATGCCGAAGATGCCAATAGTCTTGCCAAGATTGGCAGCACGGTTGCCGGCGAAGTCGCGTTGAATGCCCGGGCCGCGGGCTCCGACCTGCTGATCTTCGTGCACTTGATCGACGCGCCACCTCGTGGCGTTGTAGCCATCGCCTCCGGACTCGGCTCGACGGCAACCATCGGCCAGCTGTCAGGCCTGCAGGCTGCAGACAGCGGCGCCCCGGCCGAGATCGCCGACCTGGTCACGTCGGCCGTACGCGTTTTCGAGATCGATGCCGTGCTCGACAACGACGTTTTCGCCTCACCGGTGGAGTTTCTGGGCCGCCGCGAGTGGGAATGGAGCCTCCGGGACAGGGCGACGTGGTTCGGCGTACGGCGGGGCCTGGAATGGACTCCGCAGCGAGCTCGACGTCGGCTGATGAACCGCGCCGAGGCCGACTACCACGCAACGCTGGTGACCGCCGGCGCGCCGGCCGCGGTCCAAGAGGCGAGCCGGGCCCAGGTAACAGCTCAGCAGCTCGTTGATGTCCCAGCGGCAGCAGACGTCGGCGTTCTTGGTGTAAGAGCGCATACCCCCTACAGCGTCGACTCAGTGACCAATCCGATTCTTGCCGCCTGGAGCGGCCTCGCTGCCACATTCGGTTCGCATACCGGCTCACCGTTCGTCCGGGCCGGCGGCGCCCTGATCCTGTACCACCCGTTGCACGCGGAATTCTCTCCCCTGCACCATCCCTCGTACGTGGACTTTTTCACTGATGTGCTGACCGTCACGACCGAACCGGAACAGATCGCGGCGGACTACGAGGAGAAGTTCGCCAACGACTCCTGGTATGTCCACCTCTACCGAACCAGTCAGGCGTTCCATGGCGTGCATCCGATGCACCTCTGGTACCAGACCGCAGCCGCCCGACGACACTGCAGCGACATCGTGTGGGTCGGTGCCGACCGAGAGAGCGCTGCACGGATGGGTTTTCGCGCTGCATCCACCCTCGCCGACGCCCTCGAGATGGTGGCGTCGACAGTCGGCCGTACGCCGTCGATCAGCTACCTGCACAGTCCTCCGACGGTCCTGGTCGACACCCAATGAGGAATGGTCGGCCAGTGAGGCAGACCGGCTGGGCACGCACGGCACCGGTGCGCGCGCTACGCGAGTGCGTCCAGGTGGTCGCTGTCAAGAATGTGATGCGCAAGGAGCTGTCCGTAGAGGTCTACGGGCTCGACGAACTGCGCGCGCTGGATGGCCCAGCCTTGATCGTGGCGAATCACGCCTCGCACCTCGACACGGCCGTACTGCTGTCAACCTTGCCGGCCAAACGTCGCCGCCGCACGGCGGTGGGTGTGGCAGGGGACTACTTCTTCAACAGTTGGTTCCGGTCGAGCGCGGCAGCGATCGCTTTCAATACCTTCCCGATTCAACAACACAGCGGCGATGTGTTCGCCAGCACTCCAGCCAGGTTGCTGGCCCACGGCTGGACCGTGGTGATCTTTCCCGAAGGCAGCCGTTCCCGCGATGGCTTCGTCGGCCCGTTCCGAATGGACGCGGCGGAGATTGCAGTTGCAGGTGAGGTCCCGGTCATTCCAGTCGGGATCCTCGGCACGTACGCGGCGATGCCTCGCGGGAGCAACTGGCCGGTGCCCGGGCGGCCGCGGGTGAGCGTGCGGTATGGCCCGCCGATCAGGTCCCGGCCCGGTGAGACGTCCACTGACTTCACGCCGCGCATCTCCGAGGCGGTCAAGAAACTGCTGGCCGAGGATGCCGCCTCGTGGTGGGAGACCGAGCGGGGCTCTGCTGGAGTGCCTGAGCCGCCGGCATCGAGCTGGCGGCGGATCTGGCAGCAAAGCGACCCGCCAGTCAAAGGTGGCAAGCCTCAGGACGTGCCGATCTGGCGCCGCTGACGGCCTTCCAAGATGACGGCACCCCGCATCAGCTGCTTGGGCTGTGCGCCATCTGCAGATGATGCGCCGTCCAAGTAATTGAGGCGGAGTGGAGCAAAGGACCCGCAACCGAGCGACAGCTAGGATTTCGCACATGTCCGGTCATTCCAAGTGGGCCACGACCAAGCACAAGAAGGCTGTGGTCGATGCCCGGCGCGGCAAGCTGTTCGCGAAGTTGATCAAGAACATTGAGGTGGCAGCCCGCGTTGGTGGTGGAGACCCAGCCGGAAACCCGACGCTGTACGACGCAATCCAGAAGGCAAAGAAGAACTCGGTTCCCAACGACAACATTGACCGGGCTATCAAGCGTGGCTCCGGGGCCGAAGGTGGCGGCGCCAACTACGAGACCCTGATGTATGAGGCGTACGGTCCAGCCGGCATTGCGTTGCTCATCGAGTGCCTCACTGACAATCGGAACCGTTCGGCGTCGGATGTTCGGGTCGCGGTAACTCGGAACGGCGGCACCATGGCCGACGCGGGCTCGACATCGCGGATGTTCGCTCGCAAGGGCGTGGTCATCGTCGCCAAGCAGCAGGACGGTCGCAGCATAGGCGAGGACGATCTGCTGGAGGCTGCCTTGGACGCCGACCCTGAGGAGATCAACGACCTAGGCGACAGCTTCGAAATCATCACCGACCCGAGCAACACGGTGCCGGTACGCGCCGCGGTGCAGCAGGCAGGGCTCGACTACGAATCGGCCGAGGTTTCCTTCGTGCCTGAATACACTCAGGAGGTCGACGCCCCAACAGCCGAGAAGCTGATGAGGATCATTGACGCCCTCGAAGACTCCGACGACGTACAGAACGTGTACGCGAACTTTGATGCTTCCGACGAGGTGCTGGCCGAAATCAGCTAGCGCCCGAGATTCGCGACGGCCGGCAGATCAGGGCACCCCCGACAGCAGGCAGAGTGGCTGCAACACTAGTTGCGAACGGACAGCGTGTCGCGGCCGTCAACGTCAGGGGCGCCACATAGGCTGCCGAACATCTGTTCGTTTATTCAGTGTTAAGGGGGATCGCGTGGGCGATCCGGTCACGCGACATCGAGGGGAACGGATGCGGGTGCTGGGAATCGACCCGGGCCTGACCCGATGCGGGTTGGGCGTGGTCGACGGTGTACCCGGCAGACAACCGTTGCTGGTTGCATTCGATGTCATCCGTACGCCGGTATAGCTCGACATCGCACGTCGCCTGCTGGCAATCGAAGAGATCATCGAAGACTGGGTCAGCCGCTACCGACCCACCGCGGTCGCCATTGAACGTGTGTTCGCTCAGCACAATATGCAAACAGTGATGGGCACGGCCCAGGCCGCGGGCGTGGCGATGCTGGTCTCCGCCAAGCATGGAATTCCTGTGAGTCTGCACACCCCAAGCGAAGTCAAGGCCGCCATCACGGGCTCGGGCCGTGCCCCCAAGGATCAGGTCGGGGCGATGGTGACAAAAATCCTCAGACTCGACGATCCGCCTAAGCCGCCGGACGCGGCAGATGCGCTTGCGCTTGCGATCTGTCATGTGTGGCGTGGTAGCACGACTGCTCGGCTGAACGCGGCCGTGGAGGCCGCGGCCGAGCACGCGGAGCGGCAGCGCGGGGCCTTTGGCCGGTCGCGTGCACCCTGCGGCGGATCCACATGATCGCGCAGCTGACAGGCGTGGTCGCCCAGGTCGGCCCGACATCGGCGGTGATCGAGGTCGGCGGCTTCGGCATTCAGGCAGTCTGCAGCCCAAGCACAGTAGCCGGGCTCCGGCTGGGACAGCGCGCAACACTGGCGACGTCGCTCATCGTGCGGGAGGACTCCCTCACCTTGTACGGCTTTGCCTCGACTGACGAGCGCGAGTTCTTTGAGCTGTTGCTGACAGCCACCGGGGTTGGGCCCAAGCTGGCTCAGGCGGCCCTGGCGGTTCTCAGTCCCGATGAGCTGCGTACTGCGATTGCCACTGAGAATCTGGTGCAGCTGTGCAAGGTGCCTGGTGTCGGTCGCAAGGGCGCGCAACGCATCGTCATCGAGCTCAAGGACAAGATCGACGCGGTCGACCAGGCTAATCCACCGCTAGCCTCGGTCAGGTCATCTGGAGTGTGGCGAGCACAAGTGACGCAAGGACTGCAGGGCTTGGGATGGTCAGCCAGGGACGCCGAATCCGCGTGCGATGAGGTGGAGCACTTGACGCGTGAGGATCCTCTGGTCAATGTCGCAGTCTTGATGCGGGCCGCGCTGCAAAGCCTGGCTCGCAAGTAACGGTTTCCGGTGAGTCATGTGAGCGACAACGACCTCGCCGGACTGGTACGTCCCTACGCCGATCCTGAGGAGCGCGCCGCCGAATCAGTGCTCCGGCCTGGCACCCTGTCTGAGTTCGAGGGCCAGCCCCGGGTCAGCGACCAGCTCGGCTTGGTGCTTGAGGCGGCCCGGCACCGCGGGGGGGTGCCCGACCACGTTTTGCTGTCCGGCCCGCCCGGCCTCGGCAAGACGACCCTGGCATTGATCATCGCGAGCGAGATGAATGCGCCGCTACGAATCTCGAGCGGTCCGGCCATTCAGCATGCCGGCGACCTCGCTGCGATCCTTTCCGGGCTTATGGAAGGCGAAGTTTTCTTCCTCGATGAGATCCACCGGATGTCCCGTCCGGCAGAGGAAATGCTCTATCTCGCGATGGAGGATTTCCGGGTGGATGTTGTTGTCGGCAAAGGTCCAGGAGCAACCGCGATTCCTTTGGAAATCCCGCGTTTTACGCTGGTTGGGGCTACCACACGGGCCGGTCTCCTGCCAGGCCCGTTGCGCGACCGCTTTGGCTTCACCGCGCAGCTTGACTTTTACAACGCCACAGCATTGGAGCACATCCTGCACCGTTCGGCGGAGTTGCTGGGAGTCCAGCTGGAGCCGGCCGGCGCCAGCGAGATAGCCCGCCGCTCCCGCGGCACTCCGCGCATTGCCAACCGGCTGTTGCGCCGGGTGCGCGACTACGCTCAGGTCCGAGCGGATGGCCGCGTCAACCTCTCGATCGCCCGGAGTGCGCTCGAGCTTTATGAGGTGGATGAGCTTGGGCTCGATCGACTGGACCGCTCGGTGCTTGACGCGATGTGCCGTCGGTTCGGCGGTGGTCCGGTCGGACTCTCCACGCTCGCCATTGCGGTCGGTGAGGAGCGCGAAACCGTCGAGGAGGTCGCGGAGCCATTCCTGGTCCGGCAGGGCTTCCTGATGCGCACTCAGCGCGGTCGAGTTGCGACGCCTGCTGCCTGGCGCCACCTCGGCTTGGCACCTCCCAATCCCGCAGTTGGCGTCGAGGTCACGCCTGACCTGTTTGCCTAAGCTGCGGCGCAGCGTTAATCCGGGCTGCCGATGCGGTCGTACGATGCAGGTTTTCGTCGCAGACTAGGTAGAGTACGGCGGTCGGTTTCTTTCAGCAGAGGTCGCAAGACTGAGCCGCAGGGAACAACTCATCGGTACTGCGCTGGAGCGCAGACCCTCACAATCGGATGCCGGAGCAATGCAGCAATACTCGACCGTGATCTTCATCGCCCTGCTGGTGGCGGCTTTCTACTTCTTGATCCTGCGGCCACAGCGAAAGCGCCAGCAAGCTCTGCAACACACGATGAATGCGCTCAGCCCGGGCAGCCGGGTGATGCTCGGCAGCGGCGTTTTCGGCACAGTACTGTCAGTGGGCCCGAGGCAAGTTGTGCTGGAGATCTCCCCTGGCGCCGAGCTGACGGTGCTCAAGCAGGCGATCTCGAAGGTCGTCACCGAGGATGACGAGGACGTTCTCGAGGAGGACGAACTCGAGGAGGGGGTCGCCTCTCTCGATGAGTCAATTGAGCCGCAAAATGAGCGGCCCTTCGAGGAGCCGACGACGGCGTCCAACACCGAACCTGCCGCCGAGCCTGACTCGTCATCGACCCCCCGCGACTCGAAGCCTCCGACCGCCGACTGAGCCTTCCCGAAAGCTAGGAACACACGCGAGTGGCAACGACGACTGGTCACCCGGGCCGCACCCTGATCGGGTTGGCTGTGTTGGTGGCTGGACTCATCACCCTCATGGCGGTCAGCGGGACCTGGATACCGAAGCTCGGGCTGGACCTCCGCGGCGGTACCACCATTACCCTGACGGCCACGAACACCACGGGTAGCGGGACGGTGGATCCCAACAGCCTGCAGCTCGCCAAGACGATCATTCAGAGCCGCGTAGACAGTCTGGGCGTCGGCGAGTCCGAGGTGACCACAGCCGGCGACAACCAGATCATCGTCACCGTGCCGAACGTGCAGCAGGACGAGCTGGTCCGGCTCGTAGGCCAGACTGCCGTATTGCGGTTCCGGGCTGTGCACGCCGCCGAGCAGGTGCAACCGCTGGAGCCGACCCCGGCCGCGACGAGCGAGCCCACGTCGGCGCCTAGTGATCAGCCCACTGCTGGGGCCTCAGAGACGGCGCAGGCGCCGTCCGGCGAGCCGAGCGCACCTGCGAGCACCGCGCCAAGCGCGACTGGCAACAACAAACCGCTGCCGGCCCTACCGACCGCTCCGCCGGTGCCGTTGGACAAGGCGTGCGTGCCGGCCGACGGCAAGGGAAGCCCGCCTGATCAGGCGCTGGGCTGGCAGCCAACCGAAGCCTGCCAGGCTGCGTTCGCAGAATTCACCTGCGAAACCAAAGTGACCGAGGTCGCCGACCAGGGCCTGTTCGCGTGCAACCAGGAGAAGACCGAGAAATACCTGCTCGGGCCGGCGCTGATCGAGGGGAACCAGCTGACAACGGCGGTGGCCGGTATTCCACAGAACAATGTCAATTGGGTCGTGAACCTGGAGTTCAACTCAGAAGGCGCGGCGGCGTTCGAGCAAGCAACGCGGGAGATCTCTCAGAAGAGCGAGCCGCAGAACCGCTTCGCCATCGTCTTGGACGGAGTCTCCATTTCGGCGCCGTCGGTCAACGAGGCCATACCGGGCGGCCGAGCGGAGATCTCCGGCAACTTCACTCAGAAGAGCGCCACCGAGCTTGCCAACGTCCTGAAGTACGGCGCGCTGCCGCTCGCCTTCGACGTTTCGGAGGTCAGCAACGTCTCCGCAACCTTGGGCGGCGAGCAGCTGCGAGCCGGCATCATCGCCGGGATCATCGGCCTTGCGCTGGTGATCGGTTACTGCTTCTGGTATTACCGCGGCCTGGGAATCGTTGTTGTGGCCTCGCTCGGGATCGCAGGGATCCTCACCTACGCCTGCGTGGTACTGCTCGGCAGCTCGGTCGGATTCGCCCTGAACCTTGCCGGCATCGCCGGCATCATCGTGGCTATTGGTATCACCGCGGACAGCTTCGTGATCTTCTTCGAGCGCATCCGTGACGAGGTACGCGAAGGACGCAGCCTGCGAACGGCGGTCGAGACGGGCTGGCGGCGAGCGCGGCAGACGATCTTGATCGCGGATACCGTGTCATTGCTCTCGGCGCTGGTCTTGTTCGTGCTGGCAATCGGATCAGTGAAGGGATTCGCCTTCACACTAGGCCTGACCACACTGATCGATGTGGTGGTGGTCTTCCTCTTCACCAAACCGTTGATGACTTTGCTGGCGCGAACCAAGTTCTTCGGCGGTGGCCACAAACTCTCCGGGCTCGATCCGGAACATCTCGGCGTCCAGGCGTTGCCTGGCTCACGTTCTCGTCGTCCGGTTGTCGCGCGTCCAGCCGCCGTTAGCGAGGAGGTGGCCTGATGTCGAAGCTTGGCACGATCGGGCACCGCCTCTATACCGGCGAGATCTCCTATGACTTCATCGGGCACCGTCGTCGCTGGTACATCTTGTCGGCCATCCTGATCGCCATCGCGCTCATCTCCTTGGTGTGGCGGGGATTGGACTTTGGCATCGAGTTCAAGGGCGGCGCCGACTTCAAGGCGCCGACCCAAGTCACCGCGCAGACCGTCGACTCGATGCGGGACGCGCTCCGCGATTCCGGCGTTCCTGAACTCGACGAAGCGATCGTCAACACCATCGGCGACAACCAGGTCAGGGTGCAAACCCGCACGCTCGATCCGACCGAAGAAGTGCCCAAGGTACGAGCCGCGATCGCCGACGAGGTCGGCATCAACCCAGACCAAGTCGCCTACAGTCTGATCGGCGCTTCCTGGGGCGGCCAGATCACTGAGCGCGCACTGATTGCGTTAGCGGTTTTCCTGGCACTGGTCGCGCTGGTCATCGGGATCTACTTCCGGGACGCCAAGATGTCGGCCGCCGCGCTTATTGCGTTGGTTCACGACGTGATGTTGACCATCGGCATCTACGCCTTGGTCGGTTTCACAGTGACCCCGGCCACATTGATTGGTCTGCTGACGATTCTCGGGTACTCGCTCTATGACACGGTCGTTGTGTTCGACAAGGTGCGTGAGAACGTCCGAGACATTCGATCTAGTACCACTCGGACCTACTCCGAAGCCGCCAATCTCGCCGTCAATCAGGTGCTTGTCCGCTCGATCAACACCACCGTGATCGGGGTGCTGCCTGTTGTGGCGCTGCTGTTCGCGGGAGCCGTGATCTTAGGCGAAGGTCCGCTGAAGGATCTGGCTCTCGCGCTGTTCGTCGGCATGGTTTCCGGTGCGTACTCCTCGATCTTCATCGCAACACCGCTGCTCGCGCAGATGAAGGAGCGCGAGCCCGACATGAAGAAGCTGGCAGCGCGGGTTCACGCACGTCGTGCCAAGGAGAGCCAGAAGGAGCGTGTGGTCGAGACTCCCGCCTCGGTACCGACCACTCAGGCCGCAGCTGATGTTGGTGTCACCGATGCCGGTGCCACTGACGATGCTGAACCCAGCAACGCAGACCTTGAGAAAGCAAGCGCGACGGCCGGAAACGGCGCCAAGCGGCTGACAGTGACCTACAAATCCGACGTACGATCGCAGCGCGACGGGGCGGCAAAACGTTCCCAGCCGCAGAACAAGCCCCGCAGCCAGCGGAAGAAGTAGGCACATGAGCCTGACCGAGCCGGGGCGCCGCCGGGACACCTCGACTCGGTCCGGGACGCCCGACACGCTCGTCAGCCTGCCCGCCCGTGCTGCGTCACCAGCCGGTGAGCTGATGCGGCGCGGACTGCTGGCTTTGCTGTTGTTGCTGATTGTGGTTTTGATTGTGTGGTTCGACCGGGCCGCTTACACCGACGATTACGACGGCCGAGTCGGTCTGATCGATGCGATCTACTACGCGACAGTGACTCTCACCACGACGGGCTATGGCGACATCACGCCGGTGGCGCCGCATGCCAGGGTCATCAGCGCGGTCGTGGTCACGCCTTTGCGGATCGCGTTCTTAGTGTTGTTGGTCGGGACGACACTCGAGGTGCTGGCGCACCATGGCCGTCGTATTTTCAAAGACGCACGCTGGAGGAAAAGGATGCGCAATCACGTTGTGGTTGTGGGCTTCGGCACCAAGGGTAGAAGCGCAGTGGAGACCCTTCAGACCAATGGCGCCAATCCCACCCAGATAGTCATTATCGACAGCCGGCCGTCGGCGATCACCGATGCCAATCTGCGTGGGTACGCCGCCATCGAAGGTGACGCTACTCGTCGAGACATCCTGCGCCGCGCCGAGATCATGAAGGCACGCGAGGTGCTGATCACCGTCGACCGGGATGATTCCGCCATCCTCGTCATGCTCACGGTGCGTCAGCTGAACCCGAGCGCACACGTCGTCGTGGCGGTCCGCGAGGACGACAACGCCTCCCTGCTGCGTCAGTCAGGGGCCAACGCTGTAGTGACCTCCTCAGAAGCGGTTGGGCGCTTGCTTGGACTTTCGGCAACAAGTCCCCACCTCGGAGCGATCATCGAGGACCTGCTCTCGAGCAACGAAGGTCTTGAGGTGAGCGAACGGCCGGTGACGAAGGACGAGATCGGCCGCTCGCCGAGCGAGGTGAACGGAGAACGGGTGATTGCCGTGGTCCGCAATAAGACTTTGCGCCGCTTCTACGACCCCACGGTGGCAAAACTCGAGGGCGGCGACCAGGTCGTTGTGGTCCGGCAGGCGGCCGAAGAGGTTGAGCAGCAGACCATTAGCGCAGCTCGACGGAATCGAGCGGCGCAAGAAACTTGATGGCAACGTACGGCTGACCTCCGCAACGGGTTGCCGTCGCCTGCCGGCCAAAACCGGCCTGGCGTCTAGACTGGCATTCTGCTGAGGAGGAACGCGGCTGTGAGCGATCACGGGGCGGCCATACGGTCGTCTGCCCAGGAGCCCAGGCCATCAGGGCCCAGAGGCCATGTCGCCCATGAGCCGCGCCGTGCCCTGATCGTCCCTGAGCCCGAGGGCAACGGCGCCGCGGGCGACCCCAGCGCAAGCCTCCCCGCCCGGGTCAGCGCCACCGCCGAACACCAGCGGTCCAGGATGCGGCAGCGCATTGCGCGCCTAGGCTCCACTCGACCCCAGACGCCCGCGCTGGATCCGCTTTTTCGCATCATCCGTGACAATCACCCCAAGGCCGATCTAGGGCTGGTCGAACGCGCGTACCGCAAGGCCGAGCGGCTGCACAGCGGCCAGATGCGTAAGAGTGGGGACGCCTTCATCACTCATCCGCTCGCAGTCACGACCATCCTCGCCGAGCTGGGCATGACAGAGGCGACGCTGTGTGCGGCATTGCTGCATGACACGGTGGAAGACACCGACTACACGCTCGGGCAACTAACCCGCGACTTCGGCGAAGAGGTGGCGCTGCTGGTCGACGGCTGCACCAAGCTGGACAAGGTCAAGTACGGTGAGTCGGCCAAGTCGGAGACCATTCGAAAGATGGTCGTCGCGATGAGCCGGGACATCAGAGTGCTGGTGATCAAGCTCGCCGACCGCTTGCACAACATGCGGACGTTGCACTATTTGAGGCCCGACAAGCAGTCCCGGATTGCGGCAGAGACGCTTGAGATCTTCGCCCCGCTGGCGCATCGCCTCGGCATGAACACCATCAAGTGGGAGCTGGAAGACCTTGCCTTCGGCACGACGTATCCGAAGGTTTACGACGAGATCGTACGGCTGGTGGCCGAGGCTGCACCCAGCCGCGACGAGTACCTGTCACACGTCATCGACCAGGTCCAGGCCGATTTGCGCGCCGCCAAGATCAAGGCAAACGTCACCGGGCGGCCGAAGCACTACTACTCGATTTATCAGAAGATGGTGGTCCGCGGTCGAGACTTCCAGGAAATCTACGATCTAGTCGGCCTCCGCGTGTTGGTCGAGAGCAATCGCGACTGCTACGCGGCGCTCGGTATCTTGCACGTCCGCTGGAACCCGTTGCCGGGACGGTTCAAGGACTACATCGCGATGCCGAAGTTCAACATGTACCAGTCCTTGCACACTACGGTTCTCGGACCAGAGGGGAAGCCGGTCGAGTTACAGATCCGGACTGACGATATGCATCGTCGTGCCGAGTACGGTGTCGCAGCTCACTGGAAATACAAGGAAGGCAAGGGCGGCGCTCAGCCCGTCAAAGGTGCCGATGACGCTGGTGAGCTGGTGTGGGTCCGGCAGCTACTTGACTGGCAGCGGGAGACCGCGGATCCTGGCGAGTTCTTGGACTCACTGCGCTTCGAGATCAACTCCAACGAGGTCTACGCCTTCACGCCGCGAGGCGACGTCATCTCGCTTCCGCAGGATTCGACGCCGATCGACTTCGCGTACGCGATCCACACCGAGGTCGGGCACAAGACGATTGGTGCCCGTGTGAACGGTCGATTGGTACCACTGGAGTCGTCACTGGCGAATGGCGACGTGGTGGAGATCTTCACCTCGAAGGCCGAGAACGCTGCGCCGACCCGAGACTGGCTGACCTTCGTGCGCAGCCCCCGCGCACGCAACAAGATCCGCCACTACTTCACTCGTGAGCGTCGTGAGGAGTCGATCGAGGGCGGCAAGGAGTTGCTGGCCCGGCAGTTGCGCAAAGGCGGGCTGCCGCTGCAGCGGCTGCTTACCCTGGAGCATTTGACCGCGGTGGCCGGATTCTTCAAGCTGGCAGACGTTTCGGCACTTTACGCCGCAGTTGGCGAAGGAACAGTCGGCGCACAGGCCGTGGTGAACAGGCTGATCATGGTCGAGGGCGGCGACGAGATGGTCGCCGATGAGACCAGTGAGGACCGTGTCGTCACCGGTCCCCGCCGGCGCAGCAGCAGCGGCGCGAGCGATTGCGGGATCCGTGTCATTGGTGCCACCGACCTCCTCGTCAAACTGGCCAAGTGCTGTACACCTGTGCCAGGCGACGACATTTTGGGCTTTGTGACGCGGGGAGCGGGGGTGTCGGTGCACCGCGTTGACTGCAGCAACTCCGACAACCTGCGCTCCGAGCCGGAACGCTTGATTCCCGTCGAGTGGGCACCCAACGCCAAGAGCTCCTTCCTGGTGGCCATACAAATCGAGGCCCTGGACCGCAACCGGCTGCTATCCGACATCACGCGTGCCTTGTCGGACCAGCACGTCAACATTTTGTCTGCAGCACTGAACACCAGCAAAGACCGCATCTGCCGAGCCAAGTTCACCTTCGAGACCGCCGACCCAACCCATCTCGACCACGTGCTGCGTGCCGTACGTGGTGTGCCGGCGGTCTATGAGGCATACCGCATCCATAAGTAGGGCTCGGGGCACATAGTCAGCCGCCGAGATCACTCGCTGTTCGTTGGGCCTGCACGAGCCATTCCCGGTAGGTAGCAGCCGAAGCCCTCGCCTCACGTGCGGCCCCCTGGTCGCCACGTTCTTCGGCTTTCACGGCCCGCGCTTCGAGCGCGGCGATCTGCGCCTCCAGCTTTGCAGCGGTATCCGCAGCCCGCGCCTTCGCCTCGGGATTGCTGCGCTGCCAGCGCTCCTCTTCGGCAGCCTTTATGGCGTTCTCCACCGCGCGAAGGCGAGACTCCAGAGGACGAATCGCGTCACGCGGCACCTTCCCGATGGCCGACCAACGGCTCAGAATGTCCCTATACGCCGCCCGAGCGGCGCTCGGGTTACCGATCGGTAGCAGCGCCTCGGCCTCGGCCAGCAGTTTTTCCTTAGCTTGAGCGTTGACCCGGAATTCGGTGTGCTGCCCCGACAGTGCCGACTGTTTGGCCATGAAAAACCGATCCTGGGCTTCGCGGAATCGTTTCCACAACAACTCCTCGACATCGCGCGGGGCCGGTCCGGCCGCCTTCCAGCGAGCCATCAGGTCCCGGAAGGCCCCGGTCGTCGGGCCCCAGTCAGTAGATCCAGCTAACCCTTCCGCTTCGGTGACCAGCGTCTCCTTGATCAAACGCGCGGCCTCGCGCTGCTCATTCTGCTGGGCGAACTGGGCTTTGCGGCGCCGCGTGTAGGTGGTGCGCGCACTGGAGAACCGGTGCCACAGTGCGTCATCGGTGGCACGATCCAATCGAGGTAGCGACTTCCACTCCTCGAGCAGCACGCGGAACCGGTTGACTCCGCCGCGCCAGTCATTGCCGGCGGCGAGCCGCTCAGCCTCGAGCACGAACCTCTCTTTCGCAGCGCGAGTCTCCTCGTGCTGTCTGGCTCGTTCCGCCTTGCGAGCGGCCCGCTGCTTCGCGATCACCGGACGAAGCCCTTCCAGCCGGGCCTGCAGACCATCCAGATCACCCACCGCACGCGCGTCGGCGACTGCGGCGCGCACTTTGTTGATCGAGCCAACCGCATCATCGGGTGACAAGGCCCCGGTCTCGATGCGCCGCTCCAGCAGCGAGACCTCAAGTTCCAAAGTCTCAAACCTACGAGTGAAGAAGCCCAGCGCTTCGGCTGCGGGAACATCGGGTACCTGACCGACCGCGCGTTCCCCAGCCGAGGTACGGACGTACACCGTGCCGTCGGTGTCCACCCGTCCGAAGGCGGCCGGGCCCAGAGCTTCAGGCCCAGCATGTTCGGTCATAGCTCCATCCTGCCCGATAGCCTCGAATAGTCTCGAACTCGTGCTCATAGCCTCATTTCCTGCTGGGCCATGGCAAACCAACTGTTACCTGGTGGCTGCGACGCCTGGCTCAGAGTGCGTGATCATCGATCCCGGAATGGACGCAGTCGCCGGCGTCACCGGGTTGATCATGGAGCACCATCTCAAGCCGGTAGCGGTGATGCTCACCCACGGACACCTTGATCACATGTGCTCTGTCACGCCGTTGTGCCGGTCCTACGACTCGACCTGCTGGGTGCATCCCGGCGACCGGGTGCTGCTTTCGGACCCGTTGCGGGCGATGGGGCTCGAGACGCGGCAGCTGCTGGAGAGCTTGACGGGCAGCGCGGCAGCTTTCACTGAACCGGATGAGGTGCGGGAGTTGACGGATGGGGCCGACGTAGCCGTCGCTGGCCTCAGGTTCCAGGCGATTCATGCGCCTGGACACACCCCGGGCTCGACCATGTTCCGGACCGCCTACCAGGCAAGCGCCGACATCGATTCAGTGGTCTTTTCGGGCGATGTCTTGTTCGCCGGTTCCATAGGCAGAACCGACTTGCCAGGCGGGAGCCTGCCCGACATGCTGAGGAGCCTGCGTTCCAAGGTGCTGCCGTTGCCGGACGCGGTCGCTGTACTTCCAGGACACGGTCCGCAGACGACTATGGCCCGCGAGCGAGTCGGCAACCCGTACCTGCAGAACCTCGCTGGATTGTCCAAGGAGTAGCGTGAGTCGCCCCAAGCCGCTGTCGGGCTTCCCGGAGTACACACCAGAAGCGCGCATCGTCGAACAGTTCGTACTGGACCGGCTGCGAGAAACCTTCGAACTGCACGGGTTCGCTTCGATCGAGACCCGGGCAGTCGAACCGTTGGATCGTCTGGCCAAGCAAGGGGAGATCGACAAGGAGGTCTACACGGTCCAGCGGCTGCACGCCGATCCCGACGAGCCAGCTGATCTTGGTTTGCGTTTCGACTTGACGGTGCCGTTTGCCCGCTACGTACTCGAGAACGCTCACCAGCTTGCTTTTCCCTTCCGGCGTTACCAGATTCAAAAGGTCTGGCGGGGCGAGCGTCCACAGGAGGGTCGGTATCGCGAGTTCACACAGGCTGATGTGGACATTGTGAACGCCGAGGCACTCGCGGCACATCATGACGTGGAGCTGCCGCTGGTCACCCTGGCCGCACTCGAGCGACTCCATGTTGATCTTGGTTTGCCGCCGGTGTTGATGCGGGTGAACAATCGGAGGCTGGCCCAGGGTTTTTAT
>DATHIJ010000144.1:0-2359 GCA_035489975.1 Propionibacteriaceae bacterium
GTCGAGACGCAACCCGGTGTTCCGCTCGACCGTCTGCACAAGCAGCTCGGGCCCACCGAAGGCGTATGCCGCGTTGATCCTGTTCTTGCCACTTCCTGGAATGTCCACGTACGAGTCACGCGGAACCGAGATCAACACCGATTTGCCGCCCGGAGGAAGGTAAACCAACATGATCGTGTCGGTGCGCTGACCACTCGTGCTGCCTGTCCCAAGCCGCTTCTGCTCGGCCTTGCTGAGTCCGGCGCGGGAGTCCGAACCCACGAGCAGAAACGTCTTGCCCGGTTGATCAGCGGGACGCTGGCCGGATGGGGCGGCGTCAACCCGGGCGATCTGGGTCCAGGCGTACGCAGGTACGGCGACTAGCCAGAGGATGAACAAGATCAGCAGAATCAACAACACACGGAAGAATTTGCGAACCGGATGCCGCTGCCTTGGGCGCCGAGCAGGCAGCGCCGCCGCCGGCCTGCCTGGTCCAGCAGGACCGCGCGGTGGTCCCGAGGGTGGGCGAGGCTGAGAGGTCCGGGAGGCGGGCGGATACGGTGCCGCTCTCGGCGAGTCTGGTCCGGCGGTCCCGTGGGGGCTCGGCATTACGCGCGTACGTTCGGGCTCCGTCTGCTGGCGCTCGTGCCCGTACAGCCAGTCGAGATCCTCATCGCGGCCCGGAGACATGTGAGCAAAGGTACCTGGGGGGTCGCGAAGGGACTTGTCCCTGCCAGCTCAGCGCGCCGTAGTCCCGGCTCGTCGGCGTGGCTTCAGCGTCGATGCCGCAGGCACCGAACATACTGGCAGGGATCTTCCCCGATTCCTTCCCCGCAGCAGACGAAAGGCTTCCAAGGTGTCAGTTCGCACCGCGGATGTTGTACCGCGCGCGCCCTCGTTTACCACCTCTTTCGAACGAAGCGCCCGCATCAAAAGGCGCAGATGTTTGACCTTTCTCGCCATGACATTGGTGATGCCTGGTTCGGCGCAGCTGGCGGGCGGCAGCCGGCGAATCGGTATGTTCGCGCTTCGAATCTGGGCGAGTCTGTGGCTGCTTGTGCTGCTGGCCGCTCTGCTGGCGCTCATCCAGCCGAAGGCTGCACTGACCGCGATTACGCTGGCTCCCACACTCGAGGCGCTAAAGATCGGGATTGTCACTGTCGGTCTGGGATGGGTCGGGCTCATTGTGGACGCCTGGCGGCTCGCGAACCCTGGCGAACAGGGCCGCTGGGGACGGGTTGTCTCCTCTGCGCTCACCCTGACGGTAGCGCTCACCATATTTGGCGGCTTTGTAGCGGTTGCATCCATGGCCTCTGCGCAACATGAGCTGACCGCGACGATCTTCTCCGGCGGGGGAGACCAGGTCGCGAAACAGGGACGCTACAACATCTTGCTGCTGGGCGGTGACGCTGAAGAGGATCGCGTCGGACTCCGGCCGGACAGCATCACTGTGGCAAGTGTTGATGTTGACAGCGGCCGGACCGTGCTGATCAGCCTGCCGCGCAATCTGCAGGCTGTTCCTTTCCCCAGCTATTCGCCGATGCATGATCGTTTCCCGAAAGGCTATCGATGCTCCGATGGCTCCTGCATGCTGAACGCGATCTACACCTACGCCTCACAGCATCGCGATCTTTATCCAGGGGTTGCGAATCCGGGCGCTCAGGCCACGAAGGAGGCCGTCGAAGAAGCAACCGGTCTCAAGATCAACTACTGGGCGCTGATCGACCTCAAGGGGTTCGAGTCACTGGTTGACTCGGTTGGGGGCATCACCATGGACGTCTACCGGCGAGTCCCCATTGGCGGCGGTAGCACCAAGATTTCTGGCTACGTCGAAGCAGGCCGGAACCGACACCTCAGTGGTTACGAGGCACTCTGGTTCGCGCGTTCACGGTCGGACTCTTCTGACTATGACCGGGTGCGGCGACAGAAATGCGTCATGCGCGCAATGCTCAACCAGTTCGACCCGATCACCATGGCGACGAAGTTCAACAGCATCGCGGCAGCCAGCCGAGAAGTGGTCGCAACCGACATCCCAACGTCGGAGATCGGCACCATGATCGATCTCGCGCTCAAGGCCAAGGCCTTGCCGGTTTCCAGCGTGGCGATGATGCCGCCGCTGATCGATCCGAGCTCGCCGGACTTTGACAAGGTGCGTCGCAACGTACACAAGAAGATTGAGGTCTCCGAAGCGATCGACGCTCAGGTGGCAGAACCAGCGCCAACAGACGCTCCCAGTGGCACTCCAAAGCCCAAGCCGACGGCATCGCCCTCTCGCGATGCCCAGACCGACGATCTTGGAAAAGTCTGCTCAGTCTGACTGAGCGGGAGAAATACCGGCTGACATGATGATCGGGTGAAGTCGATCGGGGATGGCGTCGGC
>DATHIJ010000145.1:0-3780 GCA_035489975.1 Propionibacteriaceae bacterium
TGGCCGATCGCCTGGTCGCGGTCGGCGAAATAGACATCCGGCTGATGATCCGGCGCCGGCTTATTGAGCTTTTGCGCGGGTTGGCCGGGCGTCTCGGTGATCCGGCTCGGTTCCAACTGGCATCAGCTCTGAGCGATCTAGCAAACGACCTGTCGGAGTACGGCCGGGCGGATGAAGCAGCCGCGGCCGCTGCCGAGGCAGCCGCGATAAAACAAGCAGCGGACGGCGCGCCGACAGCGGTCGCGGAGCCCGCGCGCGGAACGGTAAGCCGCGGCACGCAGCCGGTGGCATGGGCGCCGCTGCCACCGACCGTTTCGTACGCGGCAACAACGGCCTCGGCTGGCGGGGTCGATCTGACGATGCTCGCCGCGGAGCGGCGGCGGAAAGCCACCGCGTGGCTCCAGGCCAATCGAGACCAGGCCCACCAGCTGGAGCTCGATCGCATGCAGGAGGCGCATATCGAGGCAGAGCGGCGCGAGGCCGAACGGGTCGAAGCCGAACGCGCCGCGGTGGCCCAGCTGGCTGCCGAACGCGCCCGGGCCGATGAAGCCGAGCGGCTTGAGGCCAGTCGAAGGGCGGCGGCCGAGGAGGCGGATCGGCTCGAGCGGAAGCGGCGGCGCGAGGAACGCATCGAGGCGCACCGGCTGGAGGTCGAGCGACGCGAAGCCGTGCGCCGTGAGGCGGAGCGGATCGAAGCCGAACGAGAGGTCGGCGAACAGGTGTCAGATGACCCAGCCGAGGCCGAACGGCTGGAATTGGAGCATCTGCAGGCTGAGATCGACGAGCTCGAGCGGGCTGAAAAGCGTTCCCATGCCGAACGCGATGAGCTGGGTAGATGACAACTGAACCAACGCCCCCTGCCGACTTGTCAGCAAAGGATGGCACGTTGCTGTTCACTAGTACCGTGCCCACGAACTCAGCCGAAGACGCTGGCCAGGATCTTCCGGACGACGCGGCAGATGACGCGACGTCTGAAAGCAACCAAGCGGAGGGAGTCGAGACCAACGCTTCACCACTGCAGCGCTCCCAAGAGGCCATTGACCAGGGCTGGGACGCAGCGCGGGATGCGCTGAAGGACACGTTGCTCGACGAGGAGACGGACGAGGAGACGAACTCCAGCCAGCCCGATCAGAACGCCGGCCCAGAGGCTGAGGACAGCCCGTAACGGCGGCGCTGGGATGAGTGATCCTTGGCTACCGCGGCCTAGCCGGAGCGCGCTGGAAGCCGACTTCGATCATGACCCCGGACGGCTTGCTGCCAACCAGCTGGCCACCCAAAACTTCTCGATGACCGGCGATGTGCATGATCAAGTGGCTGATCGGCTCGCCAAGATCACAATCGGCCCGATTCTTGATCTTGGAGGCGGCAACGGCAGGCTGGCGAAACTGCTGTCCGAACACGGTCGCAGCACCGTCGTTGTTGATCGCGCTGACTACGTTCGCAGCGCACCCCGTCCCGCGGTACAGGCCGACGCTACGCGGCTGCCGTTTCGCGCCGAGTGTTTCGCTGCCGTCGCCGCTCTATGGATGCTGTATTACCTGGACCGGCCGGAGGAGGTGTTGATCGAGGCGGCCCGGGTACTGCGTACAGGTGGCACCTTTGTCGCCTGCACGTCCAGCCGCTTCAACGACCCTGAAATCGCCGGCGTGCCACCGGGATGGGGGGAACCGTTCAGCTTCGACGCCGAAACTGCGCCAGCAATCGTCGCCGACCATTTCAAGATCATCGAGGTGATCGAGTGGGATATGCCAGCGGCGCGACTCCCGGACACCGCCGCTGTGGAACTGTTCCTCCGCGGACGGGGGCTTAGTGCCGACGAGGCTTCCCGGCAGGCGGCTTCTTGGACCACCCCCTTGACCGTCACCAAGCGCGGCTGCCTGATCTGGGCTCGCTGGCCGTGAGCTGAAATCTGCCGTCAATGTGCGCGCTGGGAGAATAGCCCGCATGACAAAGGCTTATCTCGCCCTCCTTCGTGGTATCAACGTCGGCGGCAAGAACAAAGTACCGATGGCGGAGTTGAAGGCGTGCTTTGAGGATTTGGGCTGTGAGAACGTTCGAACGTATATCGCGAGCGGCAATGTGATGTTTGAGTCAAATAAGCGTTCCGCTGAGCTGACTGAGGAGATTCAGGAAGCTCTACCAAAGAGGTTTAAATTGGATAGCGAGCTTATAAAGATTCTGGTACTTTCACGCGATCAGCTACAGAAGGTCATCGACCAAGCTCCGACAGGCTTCGGAACTGAGCCTGGGAAGTACCACTCAGATGCCATTTTCTTGATCGGCATCCGCTCGGATGAAGCTATCGAAATCTTCAACCCAAGAGAAGGCGTTGATAAAGTCTGGCAAGGAGACTTGGCCGTATACTCGCAGCGCCTCTCCGCTCAACGCACCAGAAGCCGCCTTTCCAAAATTATGTCCAGCCCTCTCTATAAACAGATGACCATCCGCAGCTGGGATACCACGGCAAGACTTTTGGAGTTAATGAATGCTATGGAACGCTAAAGAGGCTCGCCTTTTCGGATGACGCATTGCCCGGGGTCATGATCGCCGTACTCAGCGGCGGTTAGGCCAACCGGCACTTGGCACCGAGACCGTCGTGCTGAGCACGCGCCCGGTACGCGGCCCGGTGGTGAGCCGCTCCAGGTTGTCCATGAAGTCCTCGTCCATGTGCCAGTCGGCGGTCAGCATGAAGAGCGTCCGACCGTCATCACCGCCAAGTGCGCACGCGAAGCCGGAGTGTTCGAGCGGAATCCGATCGAGCACCTGTCCACCGTCGGCCACCCGTAGGCAGCAGGACTCATTTTTGTACCAGCTGGGGGTCCACACGGCTCCCTCGGCATCCACGCAGATCCCGTCCGCCAGCACCTCGGCGAAGGTCCGCCGGTCACTGAGGCCAGCGTCGTCACCGATAGTGAACGCTGTCAGCTTGCTCGCAAAGGACTCCGCAATGATCAAGGTTGAGTTGTCCTCAGTAACCGCCATACCGTTTGGGAACGCGATGCCGTCGGCAACTTGGCGTACGGCGCCATCCGGGGTGATCGCCGCAATGAAGCCGGGAGCGATTCCCTCATCAGGGTAGAAGTCGGCGCCGCCGTTGACGTAGATCGTGCCGCGGCCGTCGACAACGATCTCGTTCAGCCCGCCGGGCAGTCCGGTCAGATCGGCATAGTCGACCAGCGAGCCGTCCGGTTCCCTCCGTAGCAACCGCTGCTCCGGGCCGGCTACGACCACCAGTTGACCGTCGGGCAGCCAATCGATGGAGAACGGAATGGTGGTGGGCACCCGCGTGACGACCTCGCGGTGGCCCTCCAGGTCGAACGCGAGAATCTCGGCCGCACCCCAGTTCGAGAGCCACAGACGGCCGTCGTGCCAGCGGGCCGACTCGCCGATGACCAGGTCGGTTGCAAGGACGCTCGGTTGCGACATTGAGATCTCCTCTGTCGGGATTCGCTGCAGAGACGCGGATCGCTGGACGGCGCCCAGCCTGTATTTGGGTGCCGCCGCGCCTATCTTCTCAGCCCGTCCAGGTACCACCGGTCGGCCCAGATGGCACGCGGTCGGCGACCTCGTCTGGGGCAAGCTGCTCCCTGCGGGTGCACAGCGACCAGTAATGGCCGAAGGGGTCGCGAACGATGCCGTAACGCTCGCCCCAGAACATCTCGGCGACCGGCATCTCCACCGTGGCTCCCATTTCGACGGCGTGCGCGAAGGCACTGTCGACGTCGTCGAGCTCGAGCAGCAACAAGACCGGTGAGCCGCCCAACGTGGAAGGGGCAATTG